>NZ_JBEZNU010000022.1:50598-137175 GCF_040653375.1 Streptomyces sp. NPDC047974 | reverse complement strand
CTCACCGCTGGTGATGAAGCGCTTGACGCCCTCGATGTGCCAGGAGCCGTCCTCCTGCTGGACGGCCTTGGTGCGGCCGGCGCCGACGTCGGAGCCCGCGTCGGGCTCGGTGAGGACCATCGTGGAGCCCCAGCGGCGCTCGACGGCGATCTGCGCGACCTTCTTCTGCGCCTCGTTGCCCTCGTTGTAGAGGATGCCGGCGAAGGCCGGGCCGGAGGAGTACATCCAGATGGCCGGGTTGGAGCCGAGCAGCAGCTCCGCGTACGCCCAGATCAGGGAGCGCGGGGAGACGGTGCCGCCGATCTCCTCGGGGATGCCGAGGCGCCAGTACTCGGACTCCATGAAGGCGTTGTAGGAGGCCTTGAAGGTGGCCGGGACCGGGGCGGTGTTGGTCTCCGGGTCGAAGACCGGCGGGTTGCGGTCGGCGTCGGCGAAGGACTCGGCCAGCTCGTTCTCGGCGAGGCGGCGGATCTCGTCGAGGATGCTCTTGGCGGTGTCGACGTCCATCTCCTCGAACGGACCGGTGCCGTACACCTTGTCGCGGCCGAGCACCTCGAAGAGGTTGAACTCGATGTCGCGGAGATTCGACTTGTAGTGCCCCATGGCGACGGCTCCGTAAAGATCGGGGAGGGATTCCTCGTACCGAGGGCCACCCGCTTCCTACTCACGGGTAGCGCACTCTTCTCTACGATGATGCTACCCGTCGGTAATAAGAGCAACCCCCGGCGGCCGATCTGTGACGCAGTAGGCTCTGGGCCCATGTACGGCTACGAGCAGAATCCGGGTGCGCAGCAGCAGTACGGGATGCCGGGGGGCATGCAGGGCGGGATGCCGAACGGGATGCAGGGCGGCGTTCCCGGCGGGTACGGCCAGCAGCAGGCGCCGCTCTATCCCGAGCCCTCGCCGCCCTCCCTCGCCGACGCCGTACGCGCCTTCACCACCGGCACCATGGCCGCCGAGGACTTCCAGCAGATCTTCGCGAGCTCGAAGGTCTACTGCCCGCGCGGCGACAACCCCGGCTTCCTCGCCCTGCACAACACCCAGCAGCCGGTGATCCCCATGTTCACCACGCTGAAGGAGCTGCGGCGGTACGCGGGCAAGGAGTCGAAGTACTTCGTGATCACCGGTGCCGAGGTGATCGACCTCCTCCCGACGGGCTACGGCTTCGTGCTCGACATGGAGGGCGACCACCGGATGGTCTTCGACGCGAAGGCCGTGGAGCAGATGGTCGACTTCGCGATGCGGCGGATGTACGGCTGATCCAGTCTGGATGTACGCGGGGGCGCCCGGGAGGAATTCCTCCCGGGCGTTCCGCGTTCCGGGTGGCAGGAAGTTCAGCATTCAACTAAAGTGAGGGTACGAGGACAGGCCGCGAAGGCCATCGAACCCTCAGGCCGTACGAAGGAGGTCCCGCCATGCCCGCCGTGACTGTCGAGAACCCGCTCACCCTGCCGCGCGTCGTCGCCCCGGCCGACGCCGCCCCGCGCCCCGTGCTCGCCGTCACCACGGCCCCGCAGGGCTTCGAGGGCGAGGGCTTCCCGGTCCGCAGGGCCTTCGCGGGGATCAACTACCAGTACCTCGACCCGTTCATCATGATGGACCAGATGGGCGAGGTGGAGTACGCGCCGGGCGAGCCCAAGGGCACCCCCTGGCACCCCCACCGCGGCTTCGAGACCGTCACCTACATCGTCGACGGCACCTTCGACCACCAGGACTCCAACGGCGGCGGCGGCACCATCACCAACGGCGACACGCAGTGGATGACCGCCGGCTCCGGCCTCCTCCACATCGAGGCCCCGCCGGAGTCCCTGGTCGTCTCCGGCGGCCTCTTCCACGGCCTCCAGCTGTGGGTGAACCTGCCCGCGAGCGACAAGATGATGGCCCCCCGCTACCAGGACATCCGCGGCGGCCAGGTCCAGCTCCTCACCTCCCCCGACGGCGGCGCGCTGCTCCGCGTCATCGCCGGCGAGCTCGACGGCCACCAGGGTCCCGGCGTCACCCACACCCCGATCACGATGATCCACGCCACCCTGCGCCCCGGCGCCGAGATCACCCTGCCCTGGCGCGAGGACTTCAACGGCCTCGCGTACGTCATGGCCGGCCGCGGCACCGTCGGCGCCGAGCACCGCCCGATCCACCTCGGGCAGACCGCCGTCTTCGGGCAGGGGGGCTCGCTGACCGTCCGCGCCGACGAGAAGCAGGACTCGCACACCCCGGACCTGGAGGTCGTCCTCCTCGGCGGCCGGCCCATCCGCGAGCCCATGGCCCACTACGGCCCCTTCGTGATGAACACCCAGGCCGAACTCCGCCAGGCCTTCGAGGACTTCCAGGCGGGCCGGCTCGGCACCATCCCGGCCGTCCACGGCATGGGCGAGTAACGCAGACGCGCGGAGAAGACGCGTCCGCGCATGACGGGTCGTCGCCCGGACGGCCCGTCATGTCCGCGTTTCCCGCGCAATGATGTGATCTTATGGACGGGTGCAGACCAGTCGAGCGCCCCTTCTCCCCGAGCCCGCCCGCAAGCTCGCCGCCTGGTGCGCCGTGGCGCTGCTCGTCGCCGGGGTCGCCGCCGTCTTCATCTGGCTCTGCGTGGTCTTCAAGGCCGCCGTGACGCCGGTGCTGCTCGCCATCCTCGGGACGGCGCTGCTCGGACCGCTCTACCGGCGGCTGCTGCGGATGAAGGTGAGCAAGTCCCTCGCCGCCGCGATCACCGTCCTCGCCGTCCTCGTCGTCGTCGGCGGAGCCACGTACATCGTCGTCGCCGCGCTGATCGAGACCGGGGACCAGATCCTCGCCTCGCTGCGGCAGGCAGCCCTCGACATCGCCGAGCACTTCGGGGCCGCCGGGACCTCCCTGGCGGACCTCGCGGAGAACGCCAAGAACCTCCTGGAGAAGTTCGGCGGGACCGCCGCCTCCGGGGTGATCTCCGGACTCAGCGTCGTCGGGCAGATGCTCGCCACCGCCGTCCTCGCCCTCCTCCTGATCTTCTTCTTCCTCCGCGACTCCGACCGGGCCGCCGGCTCCCTGCGCTCCCTCGTCCCCTCCGCCACCGGCGACACCGCGGAGGCGATGGCCCGCCGCGCCTTCGAGGCCGTCGAGGGCTTCATGCGCGGCACCACCCTCGTCGCGCTCGTCGACGCCGTCCTCATCGGCGTCGGCCTGCTCGTCCTCGACGTGCCCGGCGCCGTCGGGCTCGCCGCGCTCGTCTTCGTCACCGCCTACATCCCGTACCTCGGCGCCTTCCTCTCCGGCGCGGTGGCCGTCCTCGTCGCCCTCGCCGACCGCGGCTTCGTCATCGCCCTGTGGGTCCTCGGCGTGGTCCTCGCCGTCCAGGTCATCGAGGGCAACGTCCTCCAGCCGATGGTCCAGAGCCGCACCGTCCAGATGCACCCGGCCGCCGTCATGCTCGCGATCACCGCCGGCGCCTCCGTCGCCGGCGTCCTCGGCATGCTCCTCGCCGTCCCCCTGACGGCCGCCGCCACCGGCATCCTCGGCGAACTCCGCGCCCGGTACGGCACCCCGCGCCCCGAACCCGACACCGCCTAGGCGGACCTCAGACGGCCGCCGCGCCCGGCTCGAAGGACTTCAGCATGGCCTCCAGGGCCGCCTGGTCCGGGCCGACGAAGGGGTCGGAGTCCGGCGCGGCCGCCAGGGTCTCCAGCATCCGGTCCGTCATCCGCACGGCCGGCGGCAGATGGGTGCAGAGCACGATCTCCGGGTTCGTCTCCCGCAGCGGCGCCAGGGTCGCCCGGTACTTCTCCGGGTCCACCAGGTGCACCCACGGGCTGTCGAGCGTCGCCCACAGCAGCTGCGCGGCCCGCAGCTCCTCCGGCTTCAGGTCGCTCGCGTGCCCGCTCTCGGCGAGCTCGGCCGTCGGCATCGGCCCGCCGAAGCAGTCCGAGCTGAAGGCGATCCGGGTGCGGTCGTCGTAGAAGCCGACGGTCGCCGGACTGTCGAAGAGCGGCGGCCGGAAGGCGTGCAGGGAGCGGTCGCCGACGTCCAGGGACTGCCCCGGGTTGAGGAAGTACACCCGGTCCATCGGCAGCGGCCGCTCGGTCGTCATGATGCCGAAGCCGAGGAAGGTGGTCACCACGCGCGCGTGCGGGGCGGCCTCCAGGAGGTCGAAGATGCCGCCGGTGTGGTCGCGGTCCGGGTGGGAGAGCCAGATCCAGCGCACGTCCGGGGGGTCGATCACCCCGCTCAGCGCGGCGAGGAAGTCCCGGTCGTCGAGGGACAGCCCGGTGTCGACGACGACGGGTTCGGCGGCGGTCAGCACGTAGGCGTTGACGGGGACGTGCCCGATCCCCGGCACTTCCAGGCTGTCGGCCAGGACGGTGGTGTCACTGCCGACCTTGTGGGTGTCCATGGCGTACTCCGTGGTCCCCCCGGCGGCCGTACGACACCAGTCTCCGCCGTACGGGGGAACCCCGCGCGCCGGAGGCCTACGGGCCCGGGCCGGCGCGCCTCGTCGGGTGCCACGCGCGCGTGCGCCTCGGGAGCCCCCGCGGTGCCCCCTACGCGCAGCACCCCTCCGGCCCCGCCGGCTCCGTCAGCTCGAACCAGATCGTCTTGCCCTCGCCGCGCGGTGCGACGCCCCACGCGTCGGCCAGCATCTCCATCAGGACCAGGCCGCGTCCGCTGGACGCCATCTCGCCCGGGTGCCGCTTGTGCGGCAGTTCGTCGCTGGCGTCGGAGACCTCGACCCGCAGCCGGCGGCCCTTGTCGCCGCAGGCGACCTCCGCGGTGAGGAGCGCGTCGCCGTCCGTGTGGACGAGGACGTTCGTGACCATCTCCGAGACCATCAGGACGGCCGCGTCCAGCTGGTCCTCGTCCGTCCAGTCGTGCAGCAGCTGCCGCACCTGCTCGCGCGCCTCCGCGATGCGCTCCGGCTCCGCCTGGGCGATCGTCATCAGCGTGCGGCGCGGGGCCTCCCGTACCGTCGTCGCCGGCCGGCGGGAGAGCAGCAGGACGGCGATGTCGTCCTCCCGCCGGTCCGCGAGCGGGCCGGTGGTGTGGTGGGATCCGGGCCCGTGGACGGCCTCCACGAGGGTGTCGGCCAGCTCCTCCAGGTCGTCGCCCCGGTGCGCTTCGAGCAGGCGCCTGACCCGCTCCCAGCCGCTGTCGAGGTCGTGCCCGCCGGTCTCCAGGAGGCCGTCGGTGCAGATCATCAGGGTCTCGCCGGGTTCGAGGGTGAGCCGGGTCGTGGGGTAGTCGGTGTCGGCGTCGATGCCGAGCGGGAGCCCGCCGGCCGTCGGCCTCAGCAGAACCGTTCCGTCGACCATGCGGACCGCCGGGTCCGGGTGGCCCGCCCGGGCGATGTCCACCGTCCCCGTCTCCAGGTCGACCTCCAGGTACAGGCAGGTCGCGAAGCGCGGCCCGCCGCCCGGAGCCCCGGTCCCGGGCCTGCCGTCGCCGTCGCCGTCGTACCCGTCGTTCACCCCGTACAGGAACCGCGAGGCCCGCGACAGCACCGCGTCCGGCCGGTGGCCCTCGGAGGCGTACGCCCGCAGCGCGATCCGCAGCTGCCCCATCAGCCCCGCCGCCCGCACGTCGTGCCCCTGGACGTCCCCGATCACGAGCGCGATGCGGCCCGCACCGCCGCCCGTGCCGCCGGGCAGCCGGATCATGTCGTACCAGTCGCCGCCGACCTGCAGACCGCCGCCGGTGGGCACGTACCGCGCCGCCACCTGGATCCCCGGGATCCCCGGCCCGAGCACCGGCATCATCGTCCGCTGGAGACCGAGCGACAGCTCCCGCTCCGACTCCGCCACCCCGGCCCTGGCCAGCGCCTGCGCCAGCATCCGCGCCACCGTGGTCAGCACCGACCGCTCGTCCGGCGTGAACGTCACCGGGTGCTTGAAGGCCGCCATCCAGGCGCCCATCGTCCGCCCCGCCACGACCAGCGGCACGAACGCCCACGACTGCCGCTCGAAGGGTTCCGCCAGCGGCCACGTCGTCGGGAAGCGGCGCCGGTACTCCTCCGGGGACGGCAGGTACAGCGCCCGCCCGGTCCGCACCACCTCCGCCGCCGGGTAGTCCGTGTCCAGCGACATCGACGTGAAGGGGCCCTCGTCGCCGTCCTGCTGTCCGTGGTGCCCGATCACCGTCAGCCGTTCTCCCGACATCCCGAAGACCGCGAGCCCGTCCGGCGAGAAGCCCGGCATCGACAGCGAGGCCGCCACCCGCAGCACCTCGGCCGTGGACCGCGCCTCCGCCAGCGCCCGTCCCGCGTCGAGGAGGAACGCCTCCCGCGACCGCCGCCAGTCCCCGGTGATCGGCGTGTGCGGCCCGGCCGTCCCCGGCTGCGGGTCCGCCACCTCCTGGAGCGTCCCGACCAGCTGGTAGTCGCTTCCCTCGATCAGCGGCTTGGACCGGCTGCGTACGGTCCTGATCACCCGGCCCTGATCGTCCATGATCCGCAGCCGGGCCTCGGCGAGCGTCCCCTCGGCCACCGCGAGGCTGACGACCCCGTCGATCTCGTTCCAGTCCACCGGATGGAAACGCGAGCGCACCGCCGCCTCGCTGAGCCGCACCGGCTCGGCGGGCAGCCCGAGCAGCCGGGCGGCCTCGGCGTCGAGCGAGACGATCCCGGAAGCGTTGTCCCAGCGCCACAGGCCCGTGGCGATCGCGGCCAGGACGTCCTCGGTGCGCATTGCCCCACTTTATGAATATCGGTCTGCGTGTCGCCACCGAGAGTATTCGAATCGCGATCTTGGGTGTCCCGGTAGGCTTGGTGCGGCCCCGGCACTGCCCGGGCCGAGGTTTCAAGGTTTTCTCTCCGATCCCGAAGACTGGATGAACGACGATGCATCGGTACAGGTCCCACACCTGCGGCGAGCTCCGCGCCTCTGACGTCGGCACCGACGTCCGGCTGAGCGGCTGGCTGCACAACCGTCGAGACCTGGGCGGCATCCTCTTCATCGATCTGCGCGACCACTACGGCATCACGCAGCTCGTCGCCCGCCCCGGCACCCCCGCCTACGAGGCCCTCGACAAGCTGACGAAGGAGTCCGTCGTCCGCGTCGACGGCAAGGTCGTCTCGCGCGGCGCGGAGAACGTCAACCCCGAGCTGCCCACCGGCGAGGTCGAGGTCGAGGTCGGCGACGTCGAGGTCCTCGGCGCCGCCAAGCAGATCCCCTTCACCATCAACGCCGACGACGGCGTCAACGAGGAGCGGCGCCTGGAGTACCGCTTCCTCGACCTGCGCCGCGAGCGCATGCACCGCAACATCATGCTGCGCTCCGCCGTCATCGCCGCCATCCGCTCCAAGATGGTGGCCCTCGG
This sequence comes from Streptomyces sp. NPDC047974, assembly GCF_040653375.1. Lineage (NCBI taxonomy): Bacteria > Bacillati > Actinomycetota > Actinomycetes > Kitasatosporales > Streptomycetaceae > Streptomyces > Streptomyces sp. NPDC047974. Next base: position 129,891 of record NZ_JBEZNU010000022.1, on the reverse strand, counting down.
CTTCAACGAGATGGCGACCCCGATCCTCGCCGCGACCTCCCCCGAGGGCGCCCGCGACTTCGTCGTCCCGTCCCGTCTGAACCCGGGCAAGTTCTACGCGCTGCCGCAGGCGCCGCAGCAGTTCAAGCAGCTGCTGATGATCTCCGGCTTCGACCGCTACTTCCAGATCGCGCCCTGCTTCCGCGACGAGGACGCCCGCGCCGACCGCTCGCCCGGCGAGTTCTACCAGCTCGACGTCGAGATGAGCTTCGTCGAGCAGGAGGACGTCTTCCAGCCGATCGAGAAGCTCATGACCGAGCTCTTCGAGGAGTTCGGCGGCGGCCGCCACGTCACCTCCCCGTTCCCGCGGATCCCGTTCCGCGAGTCGATGCTGAAGTACGGCAACGACAAGCCCGACCTGCGCACCTCGCTCGAACTCGTCGACATCTCCGACGTCTTCGAGGCGTCGGAGTTCAAGGCCTTCGCCGGCAAGCACGTCCGCGCGCTCGCCGTCCCGGACACCGGCGACCAGCCCCGCAAGTTCTTCGACGGCCTCGGCGACTTCGCGGTCTCCCTCGGCGCGAAGGGCCTGGCCTGGGTCCGCGTCGGCGAGGGCAACGCCCTGACCGGCCCCATCGCCAAGTTCCTCACCGAGGAGAACGTCAAGGTCCTCACCGAGCGCCTCGGCCTCGTCCCCGGCCACGCGATCTTCTTCGGCGCCGGCGAGTTCGACGAGGTCTCCAAGATCATGGGCCCGGTCCGGGTCGAGGCCGCCAAGCGCGCCGGCCAGTTCGAGGAGAACGTCTTCCGCTTCGCGTGGATCGTCGACTTCCCGATGTACGAGAAGGACGAGGAGACCGGCAAGATCGACTTCTCGCACAACCCCTTCTCCATGCCCCAGGGCGGCCTTGAGGCCCTGGAGACGAAGGACCCGCTGGACATCCTCGGCTGGCAGTACGACATCGTCTGCAACGGCATCGAGCTCTCCTCCGGCGCCATCCGGAACCACGAGCCCGACATCATGTTCAAGGCCTTCGAGATCGCGGGCTACTCGCGGGAGACGGTCGAGCAGGAGTTCGCGGGCATGCTCCGCGCCTTCGAGTACGGCGCCCCGCCGCACGGCGGCATCGCCCCGGGCGTCGACCGCATCGTGATGCTCCTCGCGGACGAGCCCAACATCCGCGAGACGATCGCCTTCCCGCTGAACGGCAACGCCCAGGACCTCCTGATGGGTGCCCCGACGGAGCTGGACGAGGCCCGTCTGCGCGAGCTGAACATCCAGCTCCGCAAGCCGGTCGAGAAGAAGGTCGTCGACGACCGCCCGGTGACCGAGTCGGTCCACCCGGACGCGGCGCGCTGAACCTGACGCGCGCCTGAAGGGCCCGGAACCGTAGGAACGGTTCCGGGCCCTTCGTCCGTCTCAGCCGTCGACAGGCAGGATCCGGAACGCGGCCAGGCCCCGGGTGAGTGGTTCGATCGCTCGGTAGTCCCGCTGATCGAGAGTGAAGATCCTGTCGGTCCTGTACCGATCCGCCAGCACGACGCCCACGGCGTCCGCCAGATCCAGGCGGAGCCCCTCGTACTTCGCCCGGACCGCGTGGGCGGACCTCAGGTCGGCCAGGCGTAGCTCCGCGAGCTTGTACTGGCCTGCCTCGATCCTCGTGTTGAGCGCCTCCATGATCTGCATGGCGGCAGGGAATCCGAGATCCCGGTGCACCAGGTGATCCAGTTCGGTGATCACGAGCGGCGAGAGGGCGAACACCTCGCGGTCGAGGAGCGCCGCGGCGGCGGCGTGTTCCGGCTGCGCGGCGTCGAAGGCCGCGTAGAGGGCGGACGTGTCCGCGATGATGATCAACGCCGGGCATTCCGCTCTTTGATGTGCTCGTACACGGCGTCATCCATGCCGTCCGCGGACCGCGGACGCCCACTGTCGAAGACGGGAAGCGCTCCGCTGCCCGTCTTCGCCCTGGGCGAGGAGTCCAGGAGCAGGGCGATGCCTCGACGAATGAGTTCCGCCTTGCTGACGCCGGTGGCTGCGGCCTCTGCGTCGAGGCGCAACTCCAGCGCCTCGGGGAGATACACCGTCGTCTTTATCATGCCCTATATGGTACCACCCATGCCCGTTTCGTCCCCTAGGCGTGCGGCCCCGTCGCCCACCGCACCTCTCCGTCGTGAATCTCTCCCGTAGAGACGAGCCCGGCGGCGCGGGCGACGGCAGCGGAGGCGGCGTGGCCGGGATGGACGTGGGCGACGACGGTACGGACCCGGGGCCGCAGCCACCCGACGAGCGCCCGGGCGGCCTCGGAGGCGTACCCCCGCCCCTGCCAGGCGGTCCCGACGACCCAGGCGACCTCGGCCCCCTCGCCGGTCACGGTCGCCTGTACGGTCCCCACGAGCCGCCCGCCGTCCTGTTCCCGCACCACCCAGTTGCACCAGGTGGTCCCGGGCTCGGGCGCCCCGCCCTCCCACCGCGCATACCGCGCCCGCAACTCCTCCAGGCTCTCCGGCGCACCCCCGATGAACGCGTGCAGCGCCGGATCCCCCAGCACCCCGGCCATCTCCTCGGCATGCCCGACCTCCAACGGCACGAGCTCCAGCCGCGCGGTGTGGATCGGCTCGACGATGACGTCCCCTTGCACCTTCTCGTCCCCCTCCTTCTGTCGTCACCGGAGCTGGGCGACGACCCCATCATGACGTCAGCGGTGGGTCGGTGACGGCGTGTACGTCGCCGACTCGGTGTCGGGGTCGCCGCAGGTGGGGCAGGGGGTCGCGGGTGGGGCTCGGAAGCAGGTGTCGCAGGTCTCGCAGTGGAGGAGGGGGCGCGGCGGCGGAGCCGTCGGGGGCGGGGCGGCGAGTGGGGGTGCCGGGGGGAAGTGGGCGGTCAGGCGGTGGGCCAGGAGGGCGGCGGGGCGGCGGAGGGGTTCCTCGGGGAGGCCCGTCGTCAGGGCGCTGCGGATGATCTCCGGTGGGGCGCCGCGTTCCAGCCAGGCCCCCACGCCGGGGGCGAGGTGCCGGGCGTCGGCCTCGGAGACGTACAGGCGGGGGTCGGTGTCGCGCAGGCCGACGAGGACGTCGACGGCGGCGCGGAGGAGTTCCTTCGCCGGGAAGGCGGGGCGGGGGACGGGTGGGAGGGGGCGGGGGGCCGGCTCTTTCGGCTTCGGCTTCGGCTTTGGTCCCGGCTTCGGTTCCAGTTGCGGTTGCGGGCTTGGGTTCTGGGGTGCGTCCTGTGTGGGGGACGGGGGTGGGGTGGCCGGCTTCCGGGGAGTGGGGCGGTGTGGCGCGGTGGTGCCGGGGCTGTGGCGGATGACCGTCTCGGTGATCAGGCGGCCCGTTGCCGTGCGGACCACCGTGCGCCGCAGATAGCCGCGCCCTTCCAGGGCGTGGAGGGCGTCCGCGACCTTCTGGCGGCTGAAGCCGAAGCGGTCGGCGAGGCACCTGATGGTCACGGAGGTGCCCTCGCGGACGGACATCATGTAGCAGCCGATCGCGATCGCCACGCCGCCGATGTCCGGGTCCTGGAGGAGGCGGTTGGTGATGACGGTGAAGTCGCGGGTGTGGCGGGTCGTCTCGTGGACCACTCCGCGAGAAGTACCCCGGGAAGAGTGGTTCTTGGCGTGGGGGCGAGACGGGGCGGGTGCGCGCCGACTACGGTGGGAGGTATCCATCGGGAAGGTCTAGCTTCCTGCTTGGTAGGCCCTCGCACTGGGACGGCAATCCCTGCGGGGGCCGACGCATTTCTGCGGTCGGGTGGGTTCTTTCGCTGAGCGTAGGGCACGCAACCTGGTCCAAACCGCGTCCAGTTGGCATATTCACTCGCGTGAGTGACCGCGCTCCCACGCGGCGGTAGGGGTGGGTGGGGGAGTTCTCCCCCGCCCGTTCTTCGTCTTTCCGTCCTGGGGGGTTTGCCGCCCACCGGCGCGGCGTCCTGGCCCCCGGCGTCCGGGTGAGTGGGATCCGGTGGCGTGGCGATCGATGCAGGTCGGAGGGGGTGGTGTCGTCATCCACCGGCCGGGTGATCGAGCTCCGCCCACACCGTCTTGCGGGGTACGGGTCCCGGTGCGACGCCCCAGCGGTCCGCCAGTTCCTCGACCAGCAACAGGCCGCGTCCGGCGTGGGGTTCGGGGAGCTCGTCCCCTCGGGTGTCGCTGACCTCGATGCGCAGCAGCCCGGGGTTCGCGAGGAGCGAGAGGCGGAAGTCGCGGCCGGCGACGCGGCCGTGCGTCGCCGCGTTCGCCGTCAGCTCGGCGACGATCTGCGCGGCCGCCTCGGTGACGGCGTACGGGATGTCCCGCCGGGGCCGCAGCCACTCGACCGCCAGGAGCCGGGCGAGGCGTGCGCCGCGCGTGGTCGGCGAGAGCCGGATGTCGAAGTGGTTCTCGGGGGAGGTGAGTTGGGAAGTCCCGTTCTTCTCGTTCACGTCACCGAGCGTGGCCGGGTACGGCTAGCGTGAACAGTCACCCCGCCGATACGTAGGGTGACTGTCCGGAGCTTGTCCACTGCTGTCCGGTCTGTCGGGGACCCCGTGGCGGGTAGGGGGTTGCGGCCATGGAGGACACGCGGAGGGGTGCGGGATGTCGGCGGAGGAAAGCGGTTGGGAAGTCGATCCGGACGACGAGTGGGGAGTCGCCGTCGTCGCCACGGTGGGTCGCCAACTGCGCTTGCGGCGCGAGTCGGTGGGCATGCGCGCCGCCGAGTTCGCGGAAGCGGTCGGTTACGGCGAGGACCTCGTCTACAAGATCGAGGGCGGGAAGCGGATCCCGCGCCCCGAGTACCTGGACAAGGCGGACGAGGTCCTGCGGGCCGATGGCTTGCTGTCGGCGATGAAGGACGACGTCGCGAAGGTCCGGTACCCGAAGAAGGTGCGGGAGCTGGCGCAGTTGGAGGGCCGGGCGGTGGAGATCGGGGTGTATGAGTGCAGTTACATCCCGGGCCTGCTCCAGACGCCCGAGTACGCGCGGGGACTCCTGGGGTCGTGGCTGCCGGCCTATTCGCCGGACGACCTCGAGCGCCGCGTAGCGGCACGCATGGCGCGGCAGTCCGTCTTCGACCGGCTGCCGGCGCCCGCGCTCGGCTTCGTGCTGGAGGAGTCGACGCTACGCCGGAGGGTTGGGGGCACAATGGAGCGGAGGCGGCAGTTCGAACGGCTTCTGGAGGTGGGGCGGTTGAACAGCGTCGCGCTTCAGGTGATGCCGATGGCCAGCGGTCCGCATCCCGGCCTGGGCGGCCGCATCGAGTTGCTCAAGTTTGAGGACGGCACGGCCGTCGGCCGGTCCGACGGCGCTTTCAACGGGCGTCCGGTGTCCGAACTCAAGCAGCTGCGGATACTTGAACTGCGCTTTGGCGCCATCCGTGCCCAGGCTCTGCCGCCGGAGGAGTCGCTGGCCCTGATGGAAAGACTGTGGGGAGAAACATGATCCGCAAGCCCTCCTTCGGGGACGTCTCCGAACTGACGTGGTTCAAGAGCAGCTACAGCGGTGGTCCCGACGGCGACACCTGCGTGGAGGTCGCCCCCACCCTCACCGCTGTCCACGTCCGGGACTCCAAGGACACCAGCCTTCCCCACCTGGTCCTGTCGCCGGAGGCCTGGCGCGGGTTCGTCGGCTTCACAGGGACGCACAGCCAGCGCTCACGGTCCTGACAGGGCCGGTCCCTAGGGTCCTCGGCCATGAGCGAAGAGCAGAAGCACAGGCGGGACATGTCGCGGCGGCGGGTGCTGGTCCTCGGGGGCGGCGCCGTCGTCGCGGCCGGGATCGGAGCCGGGGTGGTCACCACCGCCTCGGCCGGGAGCAGCACGGACAGCGCTGCCGCCGAGGGGTGTTACCGGCTCACCTCCGAGACGACCGAAGGCCCGTACTACATCGACGCGGACAAGATCCGGAAGGACATCACCGAGGGCAAGGAGGGGATCCCCCTCACCCTCCGCCTCAAGGTGATCGACGCGGAGAGCTGCAAGCCGCTGAAGGGCGTCGCCGTCGACGTCTGGCACTGCGACGCGCTGGGGATCTACTCCGGGTACGAGAGCATCGGCAGTGGCGGCGGTGGCGGGGGCGGCGGTACGCCTCCGAGCGGTGAGCCGCCGACGGACGCGCCGCCCTCCGGCATGCCCACCGGGACCCCGCCCACCGGAGGTCCCGGCGGCGGGGGCGGGGGCGGTCACGAGGAGCCGACCGACGACTCGCGCTATCTGCGCGGGACGCAGCTCACCGGCAGCAACGGGGTCGTCGAGTTCACGACGGTCTTCCCCGGGTGGTACCGGGGGCGGTGCGTGCACATCCACACCAAGGTGCACGTGGGCGGGACGATGACCTCCGCCGGGTACGAGGGCGGGAACACCTGCCACACCGGGCAGTTGTTCTTCGGCGAGGAGGCCGTGCTCGACGCGGCGGCGGTGGCGCCGTACTCCACCAGCACCACCGAGCGGACCACCCTCGACCAGGACACGATCTACCCGGGGAACGGCGCCGAGGGCGGGCTGCTCACCCTCAGGTACAAGAAGGGGCGGATCGCGGGCGGGGTCGTCGCCACGCTCACCATGGGGGTCGATCCCGAGGCCACCCACACCGGGACCGACGGCTGAGGTACGGCGGGCGGGGAGGGCGTCACACTCTCGGGGCGGGCTTCGTCATGGGGGTGGACGGCCCCTTCAGGGGCCCGCAGCCCGAGGAGTTCCGATGTCCCTCACCGCCACCGTCGTCACTGCCGTCGCCGCCTTCATGGCGGGGTTCTCCGGGGTCTCCGTGCTGGCCCGGGCGAAGTTCGTCGTCGAGCCGCTCGCCGCGTACGGGGTGCCGGAGCGGGTCTGGAACCTGCTCGGGGTGCTGAAGCTGGCCGGGGCGGTGGGGCTCGTCGTCGGGTTCTGGGTGCCGGTGATCGGGATGCTCGCCGCGGTCGGGCTCGTGCTGTACTTCGCCGGGGCCGTGGTCACCGTGGTGCGGGCGCGGGCCTACGGGCACGTGGCGTTCCCGCTGGTGTACATGGCCCCCGCCGTGGCCGCGCTGGCCCTCGCGTAACCTCCCTCGGTGACGAGAACCAGTACGACCACCCGATGGCGCTCGCGCGCCGCCACCGCGACGGTGGCGGTGCTCGGCCTCCTCGGCCTCACCCTGACGGCGGCTCCGCAGGCCGCCGCCGCGTCCCCGGTGGCGCCGATGGACGCCACGCAGATGCGGCTGACCGCGAGCGGCTTCACCGAGCGCTGGGCCGCGATCGACGACCTGGAGGCCTCCGGGAAGGTCACCGGCTTCGCCGGCCGGACCGCGCTCTCCCCGCTCTTCGACCCGGGTGTCACCAGCGGCGTCACCGGAATCTCCGGGCTCTGCCACCCCCACAACCTCAACACCGCCTACAGCATCGGCGGCTTCTGCTGGAACAAGGAGGACGACGTCTCCAGCACGTGGACGCCGCAGGGCTTCACCGGCTCCCACGACGCCCAGCCCACCGGCACCTGGGACGGCAAGTACCTCTACATCGCCTCCTGGCACAACGCGGACGACAGCCAGGCCCGCATCACCGTCGTCAACAACAGCAGCCCGAGCGTCGCACCGGTCTACCACCGCATCCTGCTCGTGGACCCGTACGGCTCCGGCGACACCGCCGGCTACCGGGCCGTGGGCGACAAGACCAGCCCCGCGCTCCCGCACCCGGGAGGCCACGCCGACGGCGTCTCCTGGTACGGCAACAAGCTCTTCGTCTCCACCGGCCACCAGATCCAGGTCTACGACCTGCGCCACCTGTGGAAGACCACCCGCGACGCCACCAGGGTCGGCGTCGTCGACGGCACGGCGTACTCCGGCGACCACGAGTGGGCGCTGCCGATGATCGGCATGTACTCCAACGGGGCCTACGGCTCCGCCTGCACGGACACCGCGCCGTGCATGACCTCGCTCAGCCTCGACCGCACGGGCCCCGACAGCCTGGTCACCTCCGAGGTTGGGGCGACGGGCGGCCGTCCCCTCGTCCGCTGGCCGCTGAACGCCACCGACGCGCTCCTCGACACCGACGGCGCCGACAACCACACCGGCGAGGTGACGGCGAACGCCGCGTACCGCGTGCCCATCTGGAAGGTGCAGGGCGCGGCGACCGACGGCACGTACTACTACTTCAGCGGCGAGTGCCCCGAATACGCCGGCACGACGAACTCCGACGTCGCGTACTGCATCCACCGGGCCAAGCCCGGCGAGGCGCCGCACGTCCTCACCAAGGCGCCGCCGCTCACCCAGAACCTCTCCTGGTCCCCGGCCGTGCACCGGCTGTGGGGCATCAACGAGCGGGCGAACTACTCGGGACCGGGCAAGCGGGTCGTGTTCACCCTGAACCCGCCGTACAACTAGCCGGGCCTGTGACACGGCGAAGGCCGCCGGCCCCGGGAGACAGGGGCGGCGGCCTTCGCTCGCGTACGGGTGGACGTCAGTCCTTCTTCGGGTCCTCCAGGCGCGGGAAGAGCACCGCGCCCTTCGTCACCGTCGCGCCGGCCGGCAGCCGGCCCCAGGTGGCGGCGGAGTCGACCGACTGGGCGGCCAGGGCGCCCAGGGAGGCCTCGGCGCCGAGCGAGTCCCAGAGGGCCTGCGAGGTCTCCGGCATGATCGGGTTGAGGAGGACGGCGACGGCGCGGAGGGACTCGGCGGCCGTGTAGAGGATCGTCGCCAGGCGGGCCCGGCCCTCCTCCGACTCGTCCTTCGCGACCTTCCACGGCTCCTGCTCCGTGATGTAGCCGTTGACCTGCTTCACGAAGTCGAAGATCGCCAGGATGCCGGCCTGGAAGTCCAGCTCCTCGCCGATCTTGGCGTCGGCCGTCGCGACCGCCTTCGCCAGGCCCTCGTGGATCGCCTTCTCGGCGTCGCCGTCGGCCGTCGAGGCCGGCAGCTCGCCGCCGAAGTACTTGCCGACCATCGCCGCCACGCGGGAGGCGAGGTTGCCGTAGTCGTTGGCCAGCTCGGAGGTGTAGCGGGCGGAGAAGTCCTCCCACGAGAACGAGCCGTCCTGACCGAAGGCGATGGCCCGGAGGAAGTACCAGCGGTACGCGTCCACGCCGAAGTGCGAGGTCAGGTCCTGCGGCTTGATGCCGGTCAGGTTCGACTTCGACATCTTCTCGCCGCCGACCATCAGCCAGCCGTTGGCCGCGACCCTGCCCGGGACGGGGAGGCCCTGCGCCATCAGCATCGCCGGCCAGATCACCGCGTGGAAGCGGAGGATGTCCTTGCCGATGAGGTGGACGTCCGCCGGGAAGGTCTCGTCGAACTTCTCCGGGTTCTCGTTGTAGCCGACCGCCGTCGCGTAGTTCAGCAGCGCGTCGATCCACACGTAGATCACGTGCGCGCTGTCCCACGGGACCGGGATGCCCCAGTCGAAGGTCGAGCGCGAGATGGAGAGGTCCTCAAGGCCCTGCTTGACGAAGTTCAGGACCTCGTTGCGGGCGGACTCCGGCTGGATGAAGCCCGGGTTCGCCTCGTAGAACTCCAGCAGCTTCGGGCCGTACTCGCTCAGCTTGAAGAAGTAGTTCTCCTCCTTGAGGATCTCCACCGGCTTCTTGTGGACGGGGCACAGCTTGGTGCCGTCCTCCGCCTCGATGAGATCGCCCGGGAGCTTGAACTCCTCACAGCCGACGCAGTACGGGCCCTCGTAGCCGCCCTTGTAGATCTCGCCCTTGTCGTACAGGTCCTGCACGAACTCCTGGACGCGGTCCGTGTGACGCTTCTGCGTGGTGCGGATGAAGTCGTCGTTCGCGATGTTCAGGTGCTCCCAGAGGGGCTTCCACGCCTCCTCGACGAGCTTGTCGCACCAGGCCTGGGGCGTGACGTCGTTCGCCTCGGCCGTGCGCATGATCTTCTGACCGTGCTCGTCCGTGCCGGTGAGGAACCACACCTTCTCGCCGCGCTGACGGTGCCAGCGCGTGAGCACGTCGCCTGCGACGGTCGTGTAGGCGTGGCCCAGGTGAGGAGCGTCGTTGACGTAGTAGATGGGGGTCGTGACGTAGAACGCCTTCGCCCCCTGCTTCTCGGATCCAGTGGCCGCCATGGTCGAAATCCTAACGGGCCTACGAAGATCCACTCACATCGATAAGCAGGGGGCGGAGCGGGTGGTTCAGCCGGGCGTTCAGAGAGCGAGGCCGGTGAGGACGCCTCGGTAGAACTCCGGGTGCGGGGTCTCGGCCGGCGCCGGGCCCGCGAAATGGGTCGCCGTACGGTCGGCGGTGAGCTTCCGCAGGTAGTCGAAGGCCTTGCCGTCCTCCTCGCCCCAGGCCGTGAAGCGCCAGTGCACGGGGCGGCCGGCGGCCTCCGCGAGGGCCTGCGTCGCGGCGGTACGGGACTCGGGGGCGCCGTCCGTCTGGAAGACCACCAGCGCGGGGCGGGCCGGGTCCGCCTTCTCGTGGTGGGCCAGGACCTCCTCGACGGCACGGTGGTAGTTCGTCCGGCCGAGGCGGCCGAGGCCGGCGTTGATCTCCTCCACGCGGGTGGCGGTGAGCTCGGCGGGGGTCAGGTCGACGACCCCGTCGACGTCGGTCGAGAAGAAGACGGTCGTGACCGTCGCGTCCTCGTCCAGGTGCGCGGCGAGCGCGACGGCCTGCTCGGCGAGGCGCTGCACGGACCCGTCCTTGAAGTACCCGCGCATCGACCCGGACCGGTCGACGACCAGGTACACCTTCGCCCGCGCCCCCGAGAGCCCCTTCTTCCGCAGGACGCTTCCGGCCGCCTTGTACGCCTCCACCAGCCCCGGCGTCCCGACCGCCTTCACCCGCGCGAGCGAGACGGCGGCGGCCCCCTGCGGGGTGCTGCCGGTGCTGCCGGTGCTGTCGGTGTCCGTGTCGGCGCTGGGCTGGGCGTCCGCCGCGACGGGCTGCGCCTCGGCCTCCGGCTCCGGCTCCGGCTCCGTGACGAGCGTGGCCTCGGGCTCGGCGTCGGCCGCGACGGGCTGCGCCTCGGCGTCCGGCTCCGGCTCCGGCTCCGGCTCCGTGACGAGCGCGCTCACGGGTTCGGCGTCGGCCGCGGCCGGTGCGGCGGCGTTCTCGGGCTCGGCGTCGGCCGTCGGCTCCGCCTCGGCGGTGTCCGGAGCGGCGTCCGCCTCCGGTGCGGCCTCGGCGGTGGCCTCGGTGTCCGAGGTGGGCTCCACGGTGGCGGTGGCCTCGGGGGCGGCCTCGCCGGCCGGCTCCGGCTCGGTCGCGGCCGGGGCCGCGTCGGTGGCCTCGGCCGTGGGCTCCGCCTCGGCGGTCGTCGGCGTGGGCTCCGCCTCCGGCGTGCCCTCGGCCTCGGCCGTCGGCTCCGCCTCGGCGGGGGCCTCCGTGTCCGCGGTGGCCTCGGCGGACGCCTCGGGGGTGGCCTCGACCTCGACCTCGACCTCGGCCTCGACCTCGGCCGTCGGCTCCGCCTCGGTGGTGACCGGGGTGGCGTCCGCCTCCGGTGCGGCCTCGGCCGTGGCCGTCTCGGCGGGGGCCTCCGTGTCCGGGGTCGGCTCAGCGGCGGCGGTGCCCTCGGCTTCGGCCGTCGGCTCCGCTTCGGCCGTCGGCTCCGCCTCGGCGGGGGCCTCCGTGTCCGCGGTGGCCTCGGCGGATGCCTCGGGGGTGGCCTCGGCCGTGGGCTCCGCCTCGGCGGTCGTCGGCGTGGTGTCCGCCTCCGGTGCGGCCTCGGCCTCGGCCGTCGGCTCCGCCTCGGTGGTGACCGGGGTGGCGTCCGCCTCCGGTGCGGCCTCGGTCGTGGCCGTCTCGGCGGGGGCCTCCGTGTCCGGGGTCGGCTCAGCGGCGGCGGTGCCCTCGGCCTCGGCGGTCGGCTCCGCCTCGGCGGATGCCTCGGCCGTCGGCTCCGCCTCGGCGGATGCCTCGGGCGTCGGCTCCGGCTCGGCGGTGGCCGACGGGGCCGTCTCCGCCTCCGTCTCCGCCTGCGGGGCACCCGCACCCGCACCCGCACCCGCGTCCGCGTCCGTGGTCCGGTCCGAGGGGGACGTGCGGGCCTTGGGGATCTGGGGGTTGTCGAAGGCGGCGGCCACCAGATCGTCGGCGGCCTGGCGGGCTGCCGTTTCCGGGGGCTCCGGGGCCGTCTCCGCCTGCGGCTGCGTCTCCGGCTGCGTCTCCGGCTGCGTCTCCGCCTGCGGGGGCTCCGGTTCGCGGGACTGGGGAGGGACGGAAGGGGTCGCGGGATCTTCGCGGTCGCGGCCGAATACCTTGCGCAGCAAGCTCCGAATACCCATGGGCGAACCCTTTCGCATGAGTTGGATGCGGTATGCGTCCTTCATCCCTGGCCAGGGCGGACACGTAAGGTTAGCGGCCACGTCCTCCGGTTCCAGGGACCCCGTCGGTCACGGTTGCCGCGCATTCATCCGGCGTTCATTCCGCCGCCGCCCGCGTGCAGATGTGCACACATACCGTCACGGCCGAACGGATTCCCGACACCATGTCGGCGCAGTGCTGCGCCGGAGGAGGACCAAGTGCGCAAACTGCTGCCGCTGATCGGTACGAACCCGCACGGAGGCGGCCGTTCCGCCCTCACCTGCCGGTTCCGGTGTGGTGACGCCTGCTTCCACGAGGTGCCCAACACCAGCGACAACGAGTACGTCGGCGACGTCATAGCCGGTGTCCTGTCGCGCCGTTCCGCGCTCCGCGCCGCCGCCGTCGTGACCGTCGCCTCCGCCGCCGGCGGGGCCGTCGTGCTCGGTGGCGCGCCCGCCGCCGAGGCGCACCCGGGGCACAGGCCCGCTCCCCAGGCCGACGGCGCCCGCGGGCTCCGCTTCGCGCCCGTCGCGCCCAACACCGCCGACCAGGTGACCGTGCCGGCCGGGTACGGGCAGAACGTCGTCATCCGGTGGGGCGAGCCGATCCTGCGCGGCGCGCCCGCCTTCGACTCGGAGAAGCAGACCGCCGCGGCGCAGGCCGGGCAGTTCGGCTACAACAACGACTTCCTCTCGCTGCTGCCGCTGCGCGGCGAGTACGGGCGTCAGGTGCTCGTCGCCAACCACGAGTACACGGACGAGGTCCTGATGTTCCGGGGGTACGACTCCGAGAACCCGACCCGCGAGCAGGTCGAGATCGCCTGGGCCGCGCACGGCCTCTCCGTCGTCGTGGTGCAGGAGGAGCGCCGTACGGGCAAGCTCTCGCCCGTTTCCCGGCACTACCTGAACCGCCGCCTGCACACCACCAGCGAGTTCGAGCTGACCGGTCCCGCCGCGGGTTCCGCGCTCGTGAGGACCTCCGTCGACCCGGACGGCCGTACCGTCCTCGGCACGCTCAACAACTGCGCCGGCGGCACCACCCCGTGGGGCACCACCCTCCACGGCGAGGAGAACTTCAACCAGTACTTCGCCAACGGCTCGTCCGCCACGGACAAGCGGTACGGCGTCGGCACCGGCGCCTCCGAGCGCAAGTGGGAGCGGTTCGACAAGCGCTTCGACCTCGCGCAGGAGCCGAACGAGGTCCACCGCTTCGGCTGGGTCGTCGAACTCGACCCGTACGACCCCGACTCCACCCCGCGCAAGCGCACCGCGCTCGGCCGCTTCAAGCACGAGGCCGCGCAGCCGCGCCTGACCGCCGACGGGCGCCCGGTCGTCTACATGGGCGACGACGAGCGCTTCGACTACTTCTACAAGTTCGTCTCCTCGAAGCGGATGATGAAGGGCGGGTCGCGCAAGGCCCGCGCCCACAACCTCACCCTCCTCGACGAGGGCACGCTGTACGTCGCGAAGCTGACCGGCGACTCCCCGGCCGCCGAGATCGACGGCACCGGCAAGCTCCCGAACGACGGCGAGTTCGACGGTTCCGGCACCTGGATCCCGCTGGCCACGGCCACCGAGGACGGCGCCGTCTCGCACGTGCCCGGCATGACCGCCGAGGAGGTCTTCGTCTTCACGCGCCTCGCCGGTGACAAGGTCGGCGCCACGAAGATGGACCGCCCCGAGGACGTCGAGCCGTCGCCGCGCTCCGGCCGCGTGTACGTCGCCCTGACGAACAACTCCAACCGCGGCAAGGGCACCAACCCGGGCGCCGACGAGGCCAACCCGCGCAACCTCAACAAGCACGGGCAGATCCTGGAGCTCGCCGAGCACTGGGACGACCCGTCGTCCGACGGCTTCGCCTGGCGCCTCTTCCTCGTCGCCGGCGACCCGAACGACCCGGCCACCTACTTCGCGGGCTACCCGAAGGAGAAGGTCTCCCCGATCTCCTGCCCGGACAACGTGGCCTTCGACCCGCACGGCAACCTGTGGATCTCCACCGACGGCAACCAGCTCGGTTCCCACGACGGCCTCTTCGGCGTCGCGGTGCAGGGCGACCGCCGCGGCGAGCTGAAGCAGTTCCTCACGGTGCCGCGCGGCGCCGAGACCTGCGGCCCGATCATCCAGGACCGCCGCGTCCTGGTGGCCGTGCAGCACCCGGGCGAGCTCGACGGCGCCTCCGTCGAGAATCCGGCCTCCGTCTGGCCCGACGGGCCCGGCAGGATCGTCCGTCCGTCGGTCGTCGCCGTGTGGCGCACCGACGGCCGCGACATCGGCGTCTGATCCGGTAAGCGGTAAGCGGTAAGCGGTAAGCGGTAGCGGTACGTGAGGGCCTGGGCGGTCAGACGACTCCCAGGCCCTCGCGGAAGCGGACGAACTGTTCCTCCGGGTCGCCGGTGTACGCCCACGGGACCCACGCCGCCCGCGCGCCGAGCAGGCCCATCAGCTCCCGCGCCAGCTCCACCTGGCCCGCGTAGCAGGCGGCGTGCGCCAGGAAGTTGAGGTCGCCGACCTCCTCGGGCGCGAGGGGCAGGGACGCGTCCCGGCCGCCGATCCAGCGGTCGTGGGTGCGCCGCAGCTCGGTCACCGCGAGCTCGTGCTTCCAGTGCTGGTCGAAGCCGCGCACCGGGCCGCGCCCCAGCGCCCCGTCCGCGATGTAGCGGTACTCCTCCACCCGCGCCACCTGCACCAGGACCGGCAGCGCCGAGCCGGGCGGCGCCACTCCGGCCGCGTCGCGGGCGAAGTCGTACATCGAGCCGTGGGTGCCGTGCCAGCGGGCCGAGAGGTAGCGCAGGACCTGGACGTGGCCCTCGATGCTGTACGGGTCGCGGCGGCGCAACTCGTCGAACCAGTAGCGCAGTTCCCGGCGCGGGACGCCGCCTTCGTACAGCCGCGCCACCGACAGCAGCGACACCCACGGCATCGGGTCGGCGGGCGCCGCCTCCGCGGCGCTCCGGCAGGCGTCCACGGCCGCGTCGATCCTGGTCCGGTCGACGGCGGCGCCGCGGCCCGCGGCGATGGCCGCGTCGAAGACCCGCACCACCTCGGTCGCCGCCCGCAGCACCGCCGCGTCCGCGCTGTGCGGTTCGGCCGCCCGCCAGGTCTCGACGGTGGAGCTGCCGGCGGCGGCGTGCGAGAGCAGCCGGACGCGGTGGGTGCGGCGGGCCCAGTCGTCGCCGGTGGCGGCGAGCAGGTCGCGCACGCCCTGCCAGCGGCCGATGACGATGTCGTGACGGGCCTCCGTCAGCGCGCGGTCACCGAAGTCCGGGTCGAAGTCGGGGGTGAACCGCTCCGCGCGGGACCGTCTGAGGGGGCGTCGGCGTACGCCCATGGGGGCCTCCTTCCCTCACGAAGTACCGGGTGTCGTCGTCAGAAGTCCGTGGCGTAGCTCTTGTCGCGGACGCGGGTGCCGGGGGACGCGGGGGCGGCCTCGCCGGCGGCGGCGAGCGCGCGGCCCGCGTCGAGGCGGGCGGGCCGGTAGTAGCCGCTGCCGCGGCGCCAGTACACGGTCATCGGGACGAGCCCGGCGGCGAGGCCCCCGAGGCCGATGGTGAGGGCGGTGGTGGACAGCTCGCCGAGGGATTCGACGAAGGCCCACAGCATGAACGCCGAACCGAGCAGCGGCCACACCCCGCCGAGGAGCAGGTTCTTCGCGGAGCGCAGCAGCAGCGACTTGTAGGCGACGACGGCGGCGATGCCGGCCAGGCCGTAGTAGAAGGCGATCTGGAGGCCGATCGCGGAGACCGCGTCCCGCAGGATCCGCTGGACTGAGCCGGCGGCGGCCGCGCCGGCGAAGAGGACGAGGGCGGCGGCGCCGACGGCGGCGATCGCGACCCACGGGGTGTTCCAGCGGCGGTGGACGAGGCCGAGGGCGGCCGGCAGGGTCCGGTCGCGGCCCATCGCGAAGAGCGAGCGGGTCACCTGGAGCAGGGTGGTCTCCAGGGTGGCGACCGTGGACAGGATCACGGCGACGACCAGCAGCTTCCCGCCGACGCCGGGCCAGATCTCCTCGCCGAGGACGGCGAGCACGTTCGGTCCCGCGGCCAGGATCCGGTCGGCGGGCAGCAGCACGTTCACGGCGACGGTGAAGGCGACGAAGAGGAGGAAGACGAAGCCGACGCCGACCAGCGCGGCGAGCCCGGCGGTCCGCCGGCTGTTCCGGGTCTCCTCGCTGAGGTTGCTGGTGACGTCCCAGCCCCAGTAGTAGAACGCGGCGATCAGCGCGCCCGCCGCGAAGCCCTCCGGGCCGTGGAAGTGCCCGAGGCCGAACCACGACCAGTCGAAGGCGACCGCCCGGCCCCGGTGTGCCACCGCGGCCAGGACGAAGGTGAGGAGGATGGCCATCTCGACGCCCGACATGAGGAGTTGGGCGCGGACGGTGAGCCGGGTGCCGCCGAGGACGACGCCGAGCATCAGCAGGAACCAGCAGGCGCCGACGGCCGCCGCCAGCGGCGTGGAGGAGGCGAGGCCGGGGGCGACGAGGGCGAGGGTGAGCGAGCCGGCGGGCAGGGAGCCCGCGACCATGAAGACGGTGGCGGCGAAGACCAGCGCCCAGCCGGAGAGGAAGCCCAGGAACGGGTGGAGGGTGCGGCCCACCCAGGAGTAGCCGGCGCCGGCGTTGACGTCGATCCGGCCGAGGCGGGCGTAGGCGAGGACGATGCCGAACATCGGTATCGCGCAGTAGAGGAGCGCGGCCGGCCCGGCGAGCCCGACCGCGCCGAAGAGGACCGCGGTGGTGGCGGCGAGCGAGTAGGCGGGGGCGCTGCCGGCGACGGCCATCACGATGGTGTCGAAGGTGCCGAGGACGTTGGGCTGGAGCCCTCTGCTCGTGGTCGTGCGCATGACGGGGTCCTCGGAGTCCTGGGAGTGGGTGGGGGGTTCCGGACGACGGAGGGTGAAGCGGGAGGGGAGGGAGAGGCGGAAGGAGAGGCGGAAGGGGAGGCGGAGGGGGAGGGCGGGCAGGGCGAACTGGCGTGTCGGGCGGGCCGGGTGACGGGCCCCGTGCGGGCGCGGGCAGGGGGTACGGCAGGGGACGGCAGGCCTGCGGACGCTGATCACATCGGGGCGGTCGAGCGCATCGTAGTCGCCCGGATGGAATCCGGTAACGGTGGCAGGAAGGTTCCGTTCCGTGACCGCCGGTAAGTCCATCGACGCGCCCCCGGCGGAGGGTTTACGGCCCGTCCGGGGGCAGTTCGGGCCCGGCGATGGCGCGGGCCGCGCGGACCTCCTGGCGGAGCGGCGCGAGGACGCCGTCCTCGTCCTCGGGCAGTTCGGCGCGGACCGCGACGAGGGTCTCGGTGGCCCGCAGCCCGTCGGCGAGTTCGCGCAGCTCGCGCGCCACCTCGGCGACCTCCGCCGGGTCGGGCGGCGGGGCGCCGTGCGTGACGCGGATGCGGGCGGCGGTGGTGGCGTCCACGATCCGCTCGACGGCGATGGCCAGCGGCCACCAGGCGGCGGCGCGGGTGCCGGTCGGCGGCGGTTCGGTGAGGGCCCGCTGGAACTCGGAGCGGACCGCCGACAGGTCCCGGTACAGCTTGCGGCGGGCCCGCAGCCGGCCGGCGTCGACACCGGCCCGCGCGGGACCGGGCGGGAAGGCGCGGTCCACGTACGCGGCCGAGTCCGCGACCGCGTCGGCGAGCCGGTCGCCGATCCGGCTGTGCCAGGACTCCGGCCAGAGCAGGTAGCCGGCGACCAGCGCGATGGCGCAGCCGATGAGGGAGTCGTACAGGCGGGGCAGGACGAGGTCGAAGCCCTGCTGGTTGAGGGCGTCGGAGAGCAGCAGGATGACGGGGGTGACGGCCGCGGTCTGGAAGGCGTACCCCTTCGCGGAGAAGACCGGGATGAGCGCGGCGAGCACCGCCATCACCGGCACGTCCCACCATCCTCGGGGCACCTCGGCGAGGACGAGGGCGGCGGAGACCAGGCCCAGGCAGGTGCCGACGGCGCGCAGCACGGCCCGGGAGAAGACCGAGCCGAAGTCGGGCTTCATCACGAAGGTGACGGTGAGGGCGACCCAGTACGAGCGGGGCACCGCGATCAGCGAGACGAGGGACTGGGCGAGGCCGATGCAGAGCGCCAGGCGGAGCCCGTACCGCCACGAGGGCGCGGACAGCAGCATCGTGCGGGTGGCACGGCGGACGCGGACGGCGAGGGAGGCGGGGCGGCCGAGGCGGTCGTCGACGTCGTAGGGGTTGGGCTCGGCCGCGTGGACGACGGTCGCGGCGTGCCGGAGCGCGTGCGCGACGGCCTTGTCGGAGGGGCGGTCCGAGGGCGGCAGGGCGGGTTCGGCGAGCTCGGTGCGGTCGTTCTCGACGGCGTCGGCGAGCGCGCGGATCGTCGCGGCGACGGCCGGGGGCAGCGGGCCGTGGATCCGGGCGCGGAGGTCGGCGGCGGGGGCGGCCTCCAGGAGCGGGATCAGCACGTTGAGCTGCGCGAGCAGCCGGGCCAGGGAGGAGGTGCGGCCGTGCTGGCGGGTGCGGCGGGCCAGGATCAGGTCGTACGACTGGTTCAGCGAGCCGGTCACCGCGTGGCGCTTCTCCTGGTACGCCTCCGTCCCCGCCGCCTCGTACAGGTCGGCGAGCGTCCGGTAGGTGGCCGCGACGGCGGCCCGCTCCGGGGCCGCGCGGCGCAGCGGCCAGCCGAGCAGGGTGAGCGCGAGGACGACGAGGCCGCCGAGGCCCAGCAGGACGGGGGCCTTCCACCACGGCTCGGGCATGGGGAGGCCGGCGCCGACGACGGCGTTGAGGAGCAGGAGGAGACCGGAGGCGGAGGCGACCGCGCCGATCGAGGAGATCATCCCGGAGACGAGCGCGACGACGGTGAGCGTGGCGACGGCGAGCCAGCCGTGTCCGAAGACGAGCGTGCCGAGGGTGACGCCGAGGGCGCCGAAGAGCTGGGGGACGGCGATGTTGAAGACGCGCATCCGGTAGGCGTCGGCGGTGTCCCCGATGACGCCGGAGAGCGCGCCCATGGAGACGAGGGCGCCCTCGGCGGGGCGGTCCAGGGCGAGGCCGGCGGCGAGGGGCAGGGAGAGGGCGAGGGCCGCGCGGACGACGGCGGGCCAGGGGACGGGCGCGGGTTCGGGCCGCAGTCCGGCGGTCAGCCACACCGGCGGCGCCATCCTCCCCGTCCGCCCCGTCCTGCCCGTCTGCCCCGTCCCGGAACCCATGCCCCCAAGTTACGCGCGCCCCGCGCACCCCGCCGTGCGCGTCAGTTGCGGTAGGACTCGACTTCCGAGGCGGGGCGGACGGCGGCGGTGTCGGGGTCCTCGCCGAACTCGGACTTGGCGCGCCGCTGCCGGAGCAGGTCCCAGCACTGGTCGAGGCGGACCTCCAGGGCGGCGAGACGTTCGCGTTCCTCGGGGAGGAGGCCGCCGGTGCGCCCGCGCAGGGCGCGTTCCTCCTCCACGAGCGCTCCGATGTCGTCGAGGATCTGCTCGTTGTCCATGCTCCCAGCGTCGCCGATCAGCGTCCTTCGTGCAGGTCGAGGTCGGCGAGGACGGCCCGGTGGTCGCTGCCGGGGAGGGGGAGGAAGCGGGTGGCGACGGGCGTGAGGGTGTGGGACGAGAGGACGTGGTCGATCTGGACGTAGGGCGGCAGCGGGCCCTCCGCCGGCCAGGTCGGGGTGCGGGAGGCGCCGGTGACGTGGGCGGCGTCGAGGAGGGCGCGGGTGGTGAGGAAGGCGCGGTAGGCGGCGTGGTCCTGGGAGGCGTTGAAGTCGCCGGCGAGGACGAGGGCCTCGTCCGGCGGGCGGGCGTCGATCTCGGCGCGCAGCCGGGCCAGTTCCGTCTTCCAGAGGCCGACCTGGTCCGGCAGCGGCGGCATCGGGTGCGCGAGCTGGAGCCGGACGGCCCGTCCGGCGATCTCCGCCGTCGCGCCCGGCATCCCCATCGTGGCGGGGACGGCGGACCGGTCGCGCAGCGGGTAGGCGCTGAGGATGACCGAGCCCTTCGAGCCCTCGGCGTCCACCGAGGCCCGGTGCGGCAGCTGCCGGGAGAGCGCGGCGGTGAGGGTCCGGACGCAGCGGGGGTCGCACTCGGAGACGTACAGGAGCTGGGGCTTCTCGCGGCGCGCGAGGTCGACGAGGGAGCCGGTGGCC
This sequence comes from Streptomyces sp. NPDC047974, assembly GCF_040653375.1. NCBI lineage: Bacteria > Bacillati > Actinomycetota > Actinomycetes > Kitasatosporales > Streptomycetaceae > Streptomyces > Streptomyces sp. NPDC047974. Next base: position 109,623 of record NZ_JBEZNU010000022.1, on the reverse strand, counting down.
TGCCCGAACTCGACGTTCGCGGCGATCACGCGGACGCGGGCGAGCGGGGTGCCGGAGGAGTACACGAGCATCGGGGGGAGCGTCGTCCAGGCCGTGACCATGAGGACGAGGACCGAGAGCCAGGCCAGGGGCCGGTGCCGGGCGGCCGCCGCGCACAGCACTCCCAGGGCGGCGGGGACGGTCAGCCAGGGGAGGAAGGAGAGGAGCTGCGGGACGGGGGTGACGCCGTCCGTGCCGTACGCCTTGCAGCCGGCGACGACCGCGGGGACGACCAGGAGCAGCCCGGCGGCCCAGGCGGCGGCGCGGGTGCCGGGCCGGGGCCGGAGGGGAGCGGGCGGCGGGGGCGCGGGGGTTCCCGCGCCGGGCGTCGGGCGGGCGTCGGATGCGAGGGCTCGGTCCACTCCGTCAGTGTCGCAGGGCCCGTTCGATCTCCGCGGTCGTCGGGCCCGTCAGGGTCCGATTGCTGCGTGCCGTACCGGACTTGGAGGCTCCGGCGGGGACGCCGTCGACGGTGAGGACGACGGTGTCGAGGAAGTTCCCGCCGGCGTCCCGGAAGGTGACCAGGACCGTGTAGTCGGCGGTCGCGTCCTTCGGGTTGGCGGCGGTGACCGTGGCGACCGTGCGGTCGCCGTCGACGGAGGTCGGGCCGGCGGTCACGTCGGCGGTGGCGTTCGCCCCGTCCTTGATCTCGTCCATCTTCCGCTGCGCCGCCGAGGCGACCGCGGAGCTCGCCGAGGAGACGATGTCCCCGGCGGTCTCCTTGGCCGCCTCGCAGCCGGTCGCGGCGCCCGCGACGGCACCGGTCACGGCGAGGGCCAGGAGCGCGGCCCCGTACCGCCGGGGCCGTCCGCGCGCGCCCATGTCAGTACCGCTCGTCGCGGCCGTACTGCTCGTCCGTGGCCAGGGCCCAGATCACGAAGACCGAGATGGCCATCGAGAAGAGCGCCCACCACGGCTGGTAGGGGATGAAGAGGAACTGCGCGAGGAGGTTGAGGGAGGCCAGGGAGATACCGGCGACCCGGCCCCACTCGGCGCCCTTGAGGATCCCGAAACCGGCGATCGCGACGACGATGCCGAGGATCAGGTGGATCCAGCCCCAGGTGGTGAGGTTGAACTTGAAGACGTAGTCGCCGACGCGGGCGTAGACGTCGTCCTCGGCGATCCCGGCGATGCCCTGGAAGACGTCCATGATGCCGGTGACCAGCATGAGGACACCGGCGAAGAGCGTTCCGCCGGAGGACCAGGCCTCCGAGGTGCTCGACCTCGGCGGTCGCGGGGCGGAGTCCGGTCGCGGGGGTGTGCTGTTCTGACTCATGAGCCCATAGTGGGATCAATGGGAACATTTAGGCCTTCCGACTGCTCCGAACGGGTGGAGCGATCGAGGTCGACGCGGTGGCGGTCCGGCCCGCCGGCCGCGACGGGGGCCGCGGGGCGCCGACCCGACTTGCGGGGCGCCTGCGGCGGGTGTGCCCTGGAGGGTGCAGCAGCAGGGGGGCGACACGAAGGAGCTCCTGCCATGGCCGCACACGCAGCGGTACCCGCACGGCGTTCCGTGGAGACGCACGGCGCCGTCATGCCCGCCGTCATCGGCGTCCTCTACGGCCTCTGGGCCGCCACCGTCTCCCGGCACGGCGGGGCGCTCACCTGGGGCCAGCTCTGGCTCGGCATCGTCTCCGCGCTCGCCCTCGGCGGCGCCCTGTGGGCGCTGCGCACCTACGGGCGCGCCCTGCCGCGCGAGGCGCGCGCCGTGGCGTGGGGAGCGGTCACCGGCGGCGCGACCGGCTTCCTCTACAGCCTCTCCGGGGCGAGCGTGCTGTCGTCGAGCGGGCTCGGGCTCGCGGTCGGCATCGCCGTCGGCGCCGGCATGTTCTACCTCTTCTACACGCACGAGGACGCCACCGGTCACCCCGCGCCGTACTGACCGGCGGCCCGGCGCCTCCTCCCTTCTCCGGACTGCGCCCGCGCCCGTCCCGCAGCACACTGGAGGGTGGGCTCCGGAGAGGGAGGCACCGGCATGGCCGCGACGAACGGCTTCGCAGTGGAGACCGAGGGCCTGGTGAAGGTCTTCGGGACCAACCGGGCCGTCGACGGCGTCGACCTGCGCGTCCCGGCCGGGACCGTGTACGGCCTGCTCGGGCCCAACGGCGCGGGGAAGACCACCGCCGTGAAGATGCTCGCCACGCTGCTCCGCCCGGACGCCGGGCACGCCCGCGTGTTCGGGCACGACGTGGTCGCCGAGGCCGACACCGTACGCGGCCGGGTCAGCCTCACCGGCCAGTACGCCTCCGTCGACGAGGACCTCACCGGCACCGAGAACCTCGTCCTCCTCGCCCGCCTCCTGGGCCACGGCCGCCCCGCCGCCCGCGACCGCGCCGCCCAGCTGCTCGACGCCTTCGGCCTCTCCGAGGCCGCCGACCGGCAGGTCAAGAACTACTCGGGCGGCATGCGGCGCCGCATCGACATCGCCGCGTCCATCCTCAACACCCCGGACCTGCTCTTCCTCGACGAACCGACCACCGGCCTCGACCCGCGCAGCCGCAACCAGGTCTGGGACATCGTGCGGGCCGTCGTCGACCAGGGCACGACCGTCCTGCTCACCACCCAGTACCTCGACGAGGCCGACCAGCTCGCCTCCCGGATCGCCGTCATCGACCACGGCAGGGTGATCGCGGAGGGCACGAAGGGCGAGCTGAAGGCCTCGGTGGGCTCGGGCTCCGTCCACGTGCGGCTCCGCGACGCCGAGCAGCGGGCCCGGGCCGAGCGGGTCCTCACCACCGCCCTGGACGCCGACGTCCAGCTCGACCCCGACCCGGTCGCCCTCACCGCCACCGTCAACGGCCACGGCACCGACCTGGGCGCCGCCGAACAGGCCGCGCGCGCCCTCGCCGAGCTGGCCCGCGCCGGGATCACGGTGGACAACTTCGCCCTGGGGCAGCCCAGCCTCGACGAGGTGTTCCTCGCCCTCACCGACCGGAAGGGGCCGGCCGCATGAGCACCGACACGACCACGCAGACCGGTCAGGGGGCGGACTTCGTCGCGCCCCGTGCCGACGAGCTCGCCGCTCTGCTCCTCGCGAAGGACCGGCCCGCCCGGCCCGGGGCGCTCTCCGCGTCGCTCACCTTCGGCTGGCGGGCCATGCTGAAGATCAAGCACGTGCCGGAGCAGCTGTTCGACGTGACGGCGTTCCCGATCATGATGGTGCTGATGTACACGTACCTCTTCGGGGGCGCGCTCGCCGGCTCGGTCTCGGCGTACATCCAGTTCCTGCTGCCCGGCATCCTCGTGATGTCGGTCGTGATGATCACGATGTACACCGGCGTCTCGGTCAACACGGACATCGAGAAGGGCGTCTTCGACCGCTTCCGCACCCTGCCGATCTGGCGGCCGGCGCCGATGGTCGGCTATCTCCTCGGCGACGTCGTGCGCTATCTGATCGCCTCCGCCGTGATGCTGGCCGTCGGCCTCGTCATCGGCTACCGGCCCGGCGGCGGGGTGATGGGCGTGCTGCTCGGGGTGGCGCTGCTGCTGGTCTTCTCGTTCGCCTTCTCGTGGATCTGGACCATGTTCGGGCTGCTGCTGCGCAGCGAGAAGTCCGTCATGGGCGTCAGCATGATGGTGATCTTCCCGCTGACCTTCCTCTCCAACGTCTTCGTCGACCCGAAGACCATGCCGGGCTGGCTCCAGGCCTTCGTGAACAACAGCCCGGTGACGCATCTGGCGACGGCCGTACGGGAGTTGATGGCCGGGAACTGGCCGGCGGCGGACATCGCCTGGTCGCTGGGGTGGTCGGCGCTCTTCGTCGCGGTGTTCGGCGCGGTGACGATGCGGCTCTACAACCGCAAGTGAGCCCTACCGGCCGCGGGGCGTCTTCTGCTGGACCGCCCAGCGATTGCCGTCGGGGTCGGCGAAGTACACGAACGACCCCCACGGCTGGTCGTCGATCTCGCCGACGTCGACGCCGCGCGCGGTGAGGTCGGCGTGGGCGCGCTCGATGTCGTCGACGACGACCTGCATGTTGTCGAGCGCGCCCGGGGCCATCGCGGTGATCCCCTTCCCGAAGGCGATCGAGCAGGCCGAGCCGGGCGGGGTCATCTGCACGAAGCGGATGTCCTCGCTGACGGTGACGTCGTGGTCCGGCCGGAAGCCGACGCGCTCGTAGAAGGCCTTGGCGCGGTCGATGTCGGTGACGGGCACCCCGACCAGTTCGAGTCTGATGTCCATGACCGCATCCTCCACCGCGCGGGCCGCGCCCGCCCGTCGGGCGCGGCCGACGGGCGGGTGTCAGGTGCCTCGGACCACGACGACCGGGCAGGGGGCGTGCTGGGTGACGTTGGTGGAGACGGAGCCCAGGACCGCGGCCTTGAAGCCGCTGTGGCCGCGGTCCCCCACCACCAGCAGTTCCGCCCCCGCCGCCTGGTCGATCAGCGCCTGCGCCGGGTTGCCGGAGACGACCGTGCGGGTCGTCGCCGCCGCCTGCTCCGGCGCGAGCGCCTCCGCGAGGGACTGGTCGAGGATCTGCTTGGCGAGCCGCTCGGGGTCGAACTCCGGCGGTACGCCCGGCATCAGCGTCGCCCAGGACGCCGGATACTCCCAGCTGATCACCGCGTGGAGCGCGTCCCCGGTGAGCGCGGCCTGCGCGGCCGCCCACTTCAGTGCCTTCAGGGACGGGCCCGAGCCGTCCACGCCCACCACGATCCTGCCGCCGGCCATCGCCGACCTCCGTTCGTCGTCGGGAGAATCCACAAGAGTCGAACCCTCCCCAACCTAACAAATCGGTCAGTCGAGCCTCAGGTCCGCCAGCTGCTTCTCGAAGGGGACCAGCTCCTCCTCGGCCGCGGGGCGGGCGTCCGCCGCCGTCGCCACCAGGTCCGCGAACTCCTCGCCCGCCCGGGTGATCCGGTGCGGCAGCCCCTCGGTGTACTCGTCGCCGCCCGTGCCCCAGTCCTCGGAGGCCGCGTAGACGGCGGTGGAGGAGATCCGGGCGCGCAGGTAGGAGAAGAGGGGGCGGAGGGCGTGGTCGAGGACCAGGCTGTGCCGGGCGGTGCCGCCGGTCGCGCCGAGGAGGACCGGCGTACCGGTGAGGGCCGCCGGGTCGATCAGGTCGAAGAAGGACTTGAACAGGCCGCTGTAGGAGGCGGTGAAGACGGGGGTGACCGCGATGACGCCGTCCGCGCCGGTCACCTTGTCGAGGGCTTCCCGGAGCGCCTCCGACGGGAAGCCCGTCACGAAGTTCTTCGCGATGTCCAGCGCCAGGTCGCGGAGTTCGATCACCTCGGCCTCGACGGCGTACTCCTGCTCGGCGAGCCGGTAGCGGGCGGCCTGGACGAGGCGGTCGGCGAGCAGCCGGGTGGAGGAGGGGCTGCTCAGGCCGGCGGAGACGGCGACGAGCTTCAGGGTCTGCATGGCGTCAGACCTCCTTGGAGGCGAGGACGGCGGGGTGGAGCGGGGCGGTGGCCGGGACGCCGGCCGGGCGGAGGTTCGCGAACTCCTTGCGGAGGACGGGGACGACCTCCTCGCCGAGGATGTCGAGCTGTTCCAGGACCGTCTTCAGCGGCAGTCCGGCGTGGTCGACGAGGAAGAGCTGGCGCTGGTAGTCGCCGACGTACTCGCGGAAGGAGAGGGTGCGCTCGATGACCTCCTGCGGGGAGCCGACGGTCAGCGGGGTCTGGCTGCTGAACTCCTCCAGGGAGGGGCCGTGGCCGTAGACCGGCGCGTTGTCGAAGTACGGGCGGAACTCCCGTACCGCGTCCTGCGAGTTCTTCCGCATGAAGACCTGGCCGCCGAGGCCGACGATCGCCTGCTCCTCGGTGCCGTGGCCGTAGTGCGCGTACCGCTGCCGGTAGAGGCGGACCATCTTCTCGGTGTGCTGCTTGGGCCAGAAGATGTGGTTGGCGAAGAAGCCGTCGCCGTAGTACGCCGCCTGCTCGGCGATCTCCGGGGAGCGGATGGAGCCGTGCCAGACGAACGGCGGGACGCCGTCGAGCGGGCGCGGGGTGGACGTGAAGCCCTGGAGCGCGCTGCGGAACTTGCCCTCCCAGTCGACCACGTCCTCCCTCCACAGCTTGTGGAGGAGCGCGTAGTTCTCGATGGCGAGCGGGATGCCCTGGCGGATGTCCTGCCCGAACCACGGGTAGACCGGGCCGGTGTTGCCGCGGCCCATCATCAGGTCCACGCGGCCGTCGGCGAGGTGCTGGAGGGTCGCGTAGTCCTCGGCGATCTTCACCGGGTCGTTGGTGGTGATGAGCGTCGTGGACGTGGAGAGGACGAGGTTCTCCGTGCGGGCCGCGATGTGCCCGAGGAGGGTGGTGGGGGAGGACGGGACGAACGGCGGGTTGTGGTGCTCGCCGGTCGCGAAGACGTCGAGCCCGACCTCCTCGGCCTTGAGCGCGATGGCGACCGTGTTCTTGATGCGCTCGTGCTCGGTGGGGGTGCGGCCGGTGGTGGGGTCGGTCGTCACGTCGCCGACGGTGAAGATCCCGAACTGCATCGTGGTCACCTCTCGCGTTCCGAAGTAGTAGTTGAAGTTTAAATCATCTCGTCCAACGGTGCCACCCTCCGTCCTATTCCACGGCCCGTACCCTGGACGGCATGACCGAGAAGACGCACGACGACGAGAGCTGGAAGGAGCGGGGCGTGATGCTCCGCGTCTTCGTCTACGTCTTCGCCACCCACGCCTTCGCCGGCTTCGTCTGGCTCCTCTTCTACGTGGGGCAGAACGCCCGGAAGTGAGACCCGCCCCACCCGCGGGCACGGCCCACGTGAGCGCCGCCACGTGCCGCCCGCCCGCACCCCTCACGTAGAGTCGCCGACGTGAACGGTGCGATATCGGTCGTCGGAATCGGCGCGGACGGCTGGGACGGACTCCCCGAGAGCTCCCGCCGCCCCCTGCGCGCCGCCGAGGTGCTCATCGGCGGGCCCCGCCAGCTCGACCTCCTCCCCGCCGCGGACTGCCCCGGCGAGCGGATCGCCTGGCCCTCCCCGCTGCGCCCCGCCGTCCCCGGACTGCTCGCCGCCCACGAGGGACGCGCGATCGCCGTCCTCGCCAGCGGCGACCCCTCCTTCCACGGCATCGCCCGCACCCTCGCCGAGACCGCCGGCGACCGGGACCTCGACATCCGCCCCCACCCGTCCTCCGTCTCCTACGCCTGCGCCCGGCTCGGCTGGCCGCTGGAGGCCGCCGAGACGCTCTCCCTCGTCGCCCGGCCCCTCGACGCCCTGCGCGCCGCGCTGCACCCCGGGCGCCGGCTCCTCCTCCTCGGCGAGGGCCCCGAGACCCCGGCGCGGGTCGCGGCGCTGCTCCGCGAGGCCGGCTGGGGCGGCACCCGGATCCGGGTCCTGGAACAGCTCGGCGGCCCCGCCGAGCACCTCCTCGACGGCACCGCCGCCGACTGGCCGCACGCCCGCACCGACGCCCTCCACGTCCTCGCCCTCGACTGCGTCCGCGACCCCGGCACCCTCCGCCTCGGCGCCACCCCCGGCCTGCCCGACGAGGCGTACGAGCACGACGGGCAGCTCACCAAGCGGTACGTCCGCGCCGCCACGCTCGCCGCGCTCGCCCCCGCCCCCGGCGAACTGCTCTGGGACGTCGGCGGCGGCTCCGGCTCCATCGGCATCGAGTGGATGCGGACCCACCGCGACTGCCGGGCGATCGCCGTCGAGCGCGCGCCCGAACGGGCCGCCCGCATCACCCGCAACGCCGCCGCCCTCGGCGTACCCGCCCTCCGCGTGGTCACCGGCCCGGCGCCCGCCGCGCTCGCCGGCCTGCCCGCCCCGCACGCCGTCTTCATCGGCGGCGGGCTCACCGTCCCCGGCCTGCTCGACGCCTGCTGGGACGCGCTCCCCGCCGGCGGCCGGCTCGTCGCCAACACCGTGACGCTCGAATCCGAGGCGCTGCTCGCCGACCGCCACCGCCGCCACGGCGGCGAACTCGTCCGGCTCGCGGTCTCCACCGCCGTGCCCGTCGGCGGTTTCACCGGCTGGCGCACCGCGATGCCCGTCACGCAATGGTCCGTAACGAAGGGTTCTCCAGAGGCATGACCGTCTACTTCATCGGCGCGGGCCCCGGCGCCGCCGACCTCATCACCGTGCGCGGCGCCCGCACCCTCGCGGCCTGCGGGGTCTGCCTCTACGCCGGCTCCCTCGTCCCCGCCGAGCTGCTCGCCGAGTGCCCGCCCGGCGCGAAGCTCGTCGACACGGCGAACCTGCACCTCGACGAGATCCTCGCGGAGATCACCGCCGCCCACGAGGCCGGCCAGGACGTGGCCCGGCTCCACTCCGGCGACCCGTCCGTCTTCTCCGCCATGGCCGAGCAGATGCGCCGGCTCGACGCGGCCGGCATCCCCTACGAGGTCGTGCCCGGCGTCCCGGCCTTCGCCGCCGCCGCGGCCGCCCTCAAGCGGGAGCTGACCGTCCCCACGGTCGGCCAGACGGTCATCCTCACCCGCATCGCCCAGCAGGCCACCCCCATGCCGGAGGGCGAGGACCTCGCCACCCTCGGCCGCAGCGGCGCCCTGCTCGTCCTCCACCTCGGCGCCCGCTACGCCGACCGGATCGTCTCCGAGCTGATCCCCCACTACGGCGCCGACTGCCCGGCCGCCGTCGTCGCCATGGCCAGCCGCCCCGACGAGCTCGTCCTGCGCGGCACCCTGGAGGACATCGCGGGCCAGGTGAAGGAGGCCGGCATCACCAAGACGGCCGTCATCCTCGTCGGCCGCACCCTCGCCGCCTCCGAGTTCCGCGACAGCCACCTCTACGACCCGGCCCGCGACCGCCACACCTGCTGACGCACCGGAGGCCGGACCCGTACCGGCCCGGCCTCCGTCTCCGCCACGGCTCAGGCGTTGGGCCGCTTGCCGTGGTTCGCCTTCTTCTTCTTGCGGGCCCGCTTCTTGTTGCCGCGCTTCGCCATCGGACTCCCTCTCTCGCGGGGTTGCGTCGTGGCCAGCGTAGGGTCGGGGTCAGGGCCCCGCACGTCGGTGCCGTCCACTTGAATGGGTGCCATGACCGTCTACGACGTGGCCCGGGCACTGCCGGGCATCGAGGAACTGCGCGACCGCTCCCGGGGCCTCGCGATGCTGGACGCCGTGCTCAGCCCCGCCTGGGAGGGCCGGTACTACTCCTTCGACGCGCACTGGTCCGAGACCGAGCAGCTGGCGTCGATGAAGGACGGCCAGGGCGGCGAGTACACGATCGTGCTCTCCCCGGCGGGGGCCTTCGCCCGCGTCTTCGACCACGAGTCGCCGCTGAGCCCGTACGGCCCGCTCGCCGACGGCGCGACCTGGCCCGGCGTCCTCGACGGCGTCCCGGAGGCCTTCGGGGAGTACCTCACGGAGCCCGCCTTCCTGGACGAGGACGACGTCCACGCCACCACCGCCTGCCTGTGGCGCGAGGCCGCGGACGACGCCTGGCACACCGGCCCGGTCGCCTTCCCCGACCTGGACGGCCACCCGGACCCGGACGGCTCCCACGGCCTCCTCCACCTGCTCCTGGACCGCACCCCCGAGGCGTACGCGGAGTGGGCCTCGGAGTACTACGGGACCCCTGTCGACCTCGACGCGGTCCGCCACGTCCTCGCCCTGCGCCCGCTCACCCAGGAGGTCGTGACGGCCCTCAACCCGGCGGTGACCCTCGCGGACCTCGCCGAGGACATCGCGGAGATCGGCTTCCCGCCGCCCCGCCCCTGACGGGATCCCGCCCGTGACGGAAGTGCCGCGTGTTCCCCCACGGGCCGGCCGCGCACGGGGATAATCGGAGGCATGGCACATGAGACGGCGACCGTCTCCGAGGTACGGCGCGAACGGTACGCACGACGGCTCCCCACCGACCTGTCCGCCCTCCGGGGCCCCGGAGGGGGACGGGTCCGGCTCCCCCTGCACCTGGCGTGGTCGGGGCTGACCGAGTACGACCTCGACCGGCCCCGGCTGCGGATGAGCTGCTACCGCACGGTCCTCGCCGAAGGCGGCCACGACGACCTCGTCCGGTACCTCGACCGGGACCTGCTCGTCGAGATGTGGCCCGTCCTGCGCACCCTCGTCAGCAAGGACCTGCGCGTCATCTGGGAGAGCGCCTTCCGCGAGCTGACCCCCGCCGGATGAAGCTCACGGGGCTCCACCGCCGCCTCCTCGACGACGTCCTGCGCGCGGGCACCGAGTACCCGCTCGTCCTGACCGGCGGCTACGCCGTCCAGGCGCACGGCCTGGTGGACCGGCTGAGCCAGGACCTCGACGTCGCCACCGAGAACCCCCGGCCGATGGCGGAGATCGTCGCCCACCTGCGGTCCGAACTGGAGGCGCGGGGTTGGCGGGTGCGGACGGTGGAGACCGACCCGCTCTCCGCCCGCCTGATCGTCACCGACGCCGGCACCGGCGAGGCGTGCGAGGTGGACGTCCTCAAGGAGGTGCTGTGCGGCCCGCCCGAACGCCGCGAGTTCGGCCTCCTCCTCTCCCTGCGCGACGTCGTCGGCACCAAGGTGCGCGCGCTCGCCGACCGGGGCATGGCCCGCGACCTGATCGACGTCCACGCCGCGGCGGGGCGCGGCTGGAGCCTCGAGGAACTGGAGGAGCTGGGCCGGCAGCACGCCCGGGACGCGTTCGACCTGGAGGAACTCCAGGCGAAGCTGGCCGGCGCGGAGTGGATCGACGACGACGAGTTCACCGCGCACGGCCTCGACGAGGACCGGATCAGGGACCTGCGCGCCTGGGCCCAGCGCTGGGCCGACGACATCGGCGAACGCCTCCTCGAAGGCGCCCCGCCGGAGGACGACGCCTGACCCGGCGCCCGGGGGCGGTCCCGGCGGTCGCCCGGATCACGCGCCCGGGCCCTTCGGGGAGGAGCGGCCCACGACGACGCCCGCGCGGTCGATGGCGACGACGTCCACCGTGACCGGGGCGCCGCGCAGGACCGCCAGGGCCTCGTCGCGGGCGCGGGCGGCGACGCGGTCGCCGAGGGGGACGCCGGCGGCCTCGCAGAGGCGGAGGGCGGCCAGGCCCGTGTTGGCGGCGGCGACCTCCGCCGCCAGGGCCTCGGACGCGCCGGCCGCGCGGGCCAGGTCCGCCAGGAAGCCCTTGTCGACCTGGGAGCGGGCCGAGTGGAGGTCCAGATGGCCCGCGGCCAGCTTGGAGAGCTTCGCGAAGCCGCCGCAGACCGTGAGGCGGTCGACGGGGTGCCGGCGGACGTACTTCAGGACGGCGCCGGCGAAGTCGCCCATGTCGAGGAGGGCGATCTCCGGCAGGTCGTACAGCTCCGTCACCGTGCGCTCCGAGGTGGAGCCCGTACAGCCGGCGACGTGCGTGAGGCCGCCCGCGCGGGCCACGTCGACGCCCCGGCGGATGGAGTCGATCCAGGCCGAGCACGAGTAGGGCACGACGACGCCGGTGGTGCCGAGGACCGACAGGCCGCCGAGGATGCCGATGCGCGGGTTCCAGGTGGAGCGGGCGATCTCCGCGCCGTCGTCGATCGAGATCGTGATCTCGACGTCCCCGGGGGCGCCGTGCGCCGCCGCCACCGCCGCCACGTGCTCCCGCATCAGCCGCCGCGGCACCGGGTTGATCGCCGGTTCGCCGACCTCCAGCGGCAGGCCCGGCAGGGTGACCGTGCCGACGCCCTCGCCCGCCCGGAACACGACGCCGGAGCCCGGCGGCAGGAGCCGTACCGTCGAGCGGACCACCGCGCCGTGCGTGACGTCCGGGTCGTCGCCCGCGTCCTTCACCACCGCCGCCATCGCCGCGTCCGCCGTCAGCGACTCGGCCGTGAGCGCGAACGACGGCGTCTGCCCCTTCGGCAGGGTGATCGTCACCGGGTCCGGGAAGTCGCCGGTGAGCAGCGCCGTGTACGCGGCGGTCGTCGCGGCCGTCGCGCACGCCCCGGTCGTCCAGCCGGGCCGCAGACCGGTGTGCTTGAGTTGGGCCTCGCGCCCGCCGCCGGTACTCACGAAGAGGCTCCTATGCACGTACTCATTCTCGGAGGGACGACCGAGGCCCGCGTCCTGGCCGGGCTGCTGGACGGCCGGGGGACGCGGGTGACCAGCTCCCTCGCCGGGCGGGTCGCGGCGCCCCGGCTGCCGGCCGGCGAGGTGCGGATCGGCGGCTTCGGGGGCGCCGGGGGCCTGGCGGACTGGGTGCGGGAGCACGCCGTGGACGCGGTCATCGACGCCACCCATCCCTTCGCCGAGCGGATCAGCTTCAACGCGGCCCGGGCGGCCGCCACCGCCCATGTTCCCCTGCTGGCGCTGCGCCGCCCCGGGTGGGTCCCGGGGGACGGCGACGACTGGCGCGACGTGGCGTCCCTGGAGGAGGCGGCCCGCGCTCTCGACGGCTTCCGGAGGGTGTTCCTGACCACCGGCCGGATGGGGCTCGCCGCCTTCGCCGACCGGCCCGAGTGGTTCCTCGTGCGGTCCGTGGACGCGCCCGACGCGCCGATGCCCGCACGGACCGGGGTCCTGCTCGACCGGGGGCCGTTCACCCTGGACGGGGAGCGGGAGTTGATGGCCCGTCACCGGATCGACGTGCTCGTCACGAAGGACTCGGGCGGCGCCGCCACCGCCCCCAAGCTCACCGCCGCCCGCGAGGCGGGCGTGCCGGTCGTCGTCGTCCGCCGGCCGCCGGTCCCGGAGGGCGTACCGACGGCGGCGGACCCGGAGCGGGCGGCGGAGTGGGTGCGGGGTCTGGGCTGACGTCCGCCGTCGCGGCGGACGCCCCCGCCCGGAGTTCCGCCGTCGCGGCGGACGCCCCCGCCCGGAGTTCCGCCGTCCCGGCGGACGCCCCCGCCCGGAGTTCCGCCGCCGCGACAGACGCCCCCCGCGGGCGTTCAATGGAAGGCGTGGCTACCGTCCACCGGCTCGCGGCGACGGGGCTCGTGGCGCTCCTCGGCGTCACCGGGCTCGCCCCGTCCCCCACGCCGACCCCAGCGCCCACCCCTCCCCCGGCCCAGCCCCCGCCCGAACTCGACGCGGCGGACGTCCGGCGGGCCGTCGACCGCCTCGACGGGGTGGTCGAGGCCGCCATGGAACGCACCGGCGTGCCGGGCGTCGCCGTCGCCGTCGTCCACGACGGGAAGGTGCTGCACCTGAAGGGCTACGGGGTGCGGAAGGCGGGCGAGAGCGCCGCCGTCGGCGCCGACACCGTCTTCCAGCTGGCGTCCGTCTCCAAGCCGATCGCCTCGACCGTCGTCTCCGGCGCCGTCGGCGTCGACGGCTGGTCGCGGCCGGTCGCCCCGCAGCTGCCGCGGTTCGCGCTGAAGGACCCCTGGGTGACCGGGCACGTCACCGTCGCCGACCTGTTCGCGCACCGCAGCGGACTGCCCGACCACGCCGGCGACCTGCTCGAAGACCTCGGCTACGACCGCGAGTACATCCTGTCCCACCTGCGGTACGAGCCGCTGACGCCGTTCCGCGCGAGCTACGCCTACACCAACTTCGGTCTGACGGCGGCCGCGCAGGCCGTCGCCGACGAGAAGGGCGTGCCGTGGGAGAAGCTCGCCGAGGACGTCCTCTACGAGCCGGCCGGCATGGACGCGACCAGCTCCCGCTTCGAGGACTTCGAGAAGGCCGCCGACCGGGCCTGGGGACACGTGAAGACGGGCGGCGAGTGGAAGCCGGAGTTCGTCCGCGACCCCGACGCCCAGTCCCCGGCCGGCGGTGTCAGCTCCACCGCCCGCGACATGTCCGTCTGGCTCCGCCTCCAGCTCGCGAACGGCGAGCTCGACGGCAGGCGGATCATCGACGCCGAGGCCCTGGAGCGCACCCACTGGCCCGAGGCCGTCTCCTCCCCGCCCCGCGCCCCCGCCGCCCGCACCGGCTTCTACGGCCTGGGCTGGAACGTGAGTTACGACGACGCCGGCCGGCTCCGCCTCTCCCACACCGGGGCCTTCGCCCAGGGCGCGCACACCAACGTGACGATGCTGCCCGGCGAGGAGCTCGGCATCGTCGTCCTCACCAACGGCTCCCCGGCCGGCGTCGCCGACGCCGTCGCCCTCGACTTCTTCGACCTCGCGGAGACCGGAAAGGTCAGCCGGGACTGGATCCCGCTGGTCGACGGCCTCTACCGGCAGCAGGAGGAGGCGGGCCGCTCGGACACCGACTACGCCCGCCCGCCGGCGAACGCGGCCCCCGCGAAGGACGCCGACGCGTACACGGGCACGTACCGCAGCGACTACTACGGGCGGGCCGAGGTCGTGGCCGCCGAGGACGGCACCCTGACCCTCCGCCTCGGCCCGGAGCCGCAGGAGTACCGCCTCACCCCCTACGACGGCGACGTCTTCAGCTTCGAGACCCGCGGCGAGAACGCCGTCGGCCGCACCGGCGTCACCTTCGCCGGGGACGGGAAGTCCTTCACCGTCGAATACCTCGACCGCGAAGGACTCGGCACCTTCACCCGGGGGTAGCGGCGCCTCCCGTCGGGCGTACGGCCGTCGGCCCGTACCGACTGTCAGCCGTACCGCCTCGGGGTCCACGCGATCGTGCGGCCGTCGCCGCGTTCGACGGCGCGGGTCTGCGAGGAGCCGATCAGGAGCAGGGTCCGCATGTCGACCTCGGAGGGGTCCAGGGTCTTCAGGGTGAGGACGCGGACGGACTGCTCCGGGCCGCCGACGTCGCGGGCGACGACGACGGGGGTGTCGGGGGAGCGGAGTTCCAGCAGGAGGTCGCGGGCGGCGGCCACCTGGTGGGTGCGGGCCTTGGAGCCGGGGTTGTAGAGGGCGAGGACGAGGTCGGCCTCGGCGGCGGCGCGGAGGCGGGACGCGATGACGTCCCACGGCTTGAGGCGGTCGGAGAGGGAGATCGTGGCGTAGTCGTGGCCCAGCGGGGCGCCGGCCGCCGCGGCCGCGGCGTTGGCGGCGGTCACGCCGGGGAGGACCCGTACGGGCACGTCCGCGTAGGCCGGCTCGCAGGCGACCTCCAGGACGGCCGTCGCCATGGCGAAGACGCCGGGGTCGCCGCCGGAGACGACCGCGACCCGGTGGCCGCGGCGGGCCAGGTCGAGGGCGAACTCGGCGCGCTCCGACTCGACCTTGTTGTCGGAGCCGTGCCGGATCTGGCCGGGGCGCAGGACCGGCACCCGGTCGAGGTAGGTGGTGTAGCCGACGAGCACGTCGGCGTTGACGAGCGCGCCGCGCGACTCGGGGGTCAGCCAGGGGGCGCCGGCCGGACCGGTGCCGACGACCGTGACCTCGCCCGTCTCCCGGACGGGGTTCTCCCGGTCGATGCGGGAGGGCAGCACGGCCACCGAGAAGTACGGGACCGTCGACGGGTCCACCTCGGCCAGCTGCTCCGTCCGCTCGCCCGCCATGAACGCCCGCTCCACATAGCGCGCGTCCTCCAGGCGGCCGGCCCGCTCCAGGGCGCGCCGCACGGTGGGGAAGGTGCGGCCGAGCTTCATGACGACCGCCGAGTCGGTGCCCGCGAGGCGGGCCGCCAGCTCGTCCTCCGGCAGGGTGCCGGGGATGATCGTGAGGACCTCCTCGGCCTCGCACAGCGGCTCGCCGAGCCGGGCGGCGGCGGCGCTGACGGAGGTGACGCCGGGGATGACGGTGGTGTCGTACCGGTCCGCGAGCCGCTTGTGCATGTGCTGGTAGGAGCCGTAGAACAGCGGGTCGCCCTCGGCGAGGACGGCGACCGTGCGGCCCGCGTCGAGGTGGGCGGCGAGCCGGGCCGCGGCCTCCTCGTAGAAGTCGTCGAGCGCGCCCCGGTAGCCGCCGGGGTGGTCGGTGGTCTCCACGGTGAGCGGGTACACGAGCCGCTCCTCGATGTGGTCCTCGCGCAGGTGGCCGGCGGCGATGGAGCGCGCTATCGAGCGGCCGTGGCGGGCCGAGTGGTAGGCGATGACATCGGCCTCGGCGATCGCCTTCACGGCGGCGAGGGTGAGCAGCTCCGGGTCGCCGGGGCCGAGGCCGACCCCGTACAGCTTGCCCTTCACAACGGTCACTGCTGGATCTCCGGTTCGTGCGCGAGGGCGTTGAGGGCGGCGGCGGTGATGGCGCTGCCGCCGCGCCGGCCGCGGACCACCAGGTGGTCGAGGCCGAGCTCGTTGGCGGCGAGGGCGTCCTTGGACTCGGCGGCGCCGATGAAGCCGACGGGGATGCCGAGGACGGCGGCCGGCTTCGGCGCGCCGTTCGCGATCATCTCCAGGAGGTGGAAGAGGGCGGTGGGGGCGTTGCCGATGGCGACGACGGAGCCTTCGAGGCGGTCCCGCCACAGTTCGAGGGCGGCGGCCGAGCGGGTGGTGCCGAGCTCGGCGGCGAGCGCGGGCACGGCCGGGTCGGAGAGCGCGCACAGCACCTCGTTGTCGGCGGGCAGCCGCTTGCGGGTGACGCCGGAGGCGACCATCTGCGCGTCGCAGAGGATGGGGGCGCCCGCCCGGAGCGCGGCGCGGGCGCTCGCGACGACCCCGGGGGAGTACGCGACGTCCCGGACGAGGTCCGTCATGCCGCAGGCGTGGATCATGCGGACGACGACCGTGGCGAGGTCGTCGGGCAGCCCGCCGAGGTCGGCCTCGGCGCGGATCGTGGCGAAGGAGCGGCGGTAGATCTCGGCGCCGTCCTTCTCGTACTCGTACATCCTCAGCTCTCCATCGGTGTCGTACGGGCCGCCGCGACGGCCTCGGCCAGGGCGGTACGGGGGACGGGGACGCCGTCCAGCAGATACGTGTCGGGGCCGAGGGCGGTGACCTCGATCCGGGTGCCGTGCGGATGTCCGCAGCGGCGCGCGCAGCCGGAGTAGTGCACGGGCAGCGGCCCGCCGGGCGCGCGCGCCGCGTCCGCCCGCACGTCGGCGAGGGACTTGGCGCAGCCGGGCGTGCCGGTGCAGGCGGTGACGCCGGTGCGGGGGTCGGCCGGGCCGGTGACCAGGCCGTGCGCGGCGAGGGCGGGGAGCAGGTCCGGGGCCGGGCCCGCCACGACGACCCCGCGCCAGGGGGTGAGCCGCACCTCGTCCGCGCCCGCGCCGAGCGCCCGCAGCTGCCCGGCGGTCAGCCGGCCGAGGGGGGCGAGGACGTGCAGGGCGTGGTCGCCGAGCGGACCGGGTGCGGGCGGGAGGGCCGCCGGGGGAGGGGCGAAGGAGGGCACGGGCTCCGCGGTGATCGCCGCGCGGGCCAGGGCGCGGGCCCAGTCCGGGAGGTGCGCGCCGGGCAGCTCGCGCGGGCGCCACGCCCCGGTGCCGGCGGCCTCGGCGGCGTCGAGGAAGGCGAGGGCGCAGGCCAGGGCGGCGCGGACGGCGGTTCCGGCTGTTCCGGCGGCGGACCCGGCTGCTGCCGCGTGCCCGGCTCCGCCGGCTCCGGCGCCCGGCAGGCGGAAGGTTTCGGTGCCCGCCGTCAGGAACGCGGCGCCGTCCGGTGCTGCGATCAAGGTCACATCGCCGCCGAGGCCCGCGACGTCGCCGCGGCCGTCGTCGAGGGCGAAGAGGAAGCGGCCGGAGAGGGCCGCCGCGCGGGGCTCCGCGCAGAGCGCGGCGTCCAGGGCGCGGGCCCACAACTGCACGTCGGCGTGGCCGAGTCCGTCGAGGCCGGCGGCCGGGGAGGCCACGATGTTGCGGACCCGCTCGTGGGTGGGGGAGGGCAGCAGGCCCGCGTCGGCGAGGAGCGCGGCGAGACCGGCGCCGCAGCCGTCGCGCAGGCCGCGCAGCTCGGCGTTGCCGCGCGAGGTGACGGAGAGGCTGCCGTCGCCCAGCGACTCCGCCGCGTCGGCCAGGACCATGACCTGACGTGACGTCAAGCGTCCGGCGGGCAGGCGGAGTCGGGCGAGGAGCCCGTCGGCGGCGGCGTGCAGCCGGAGCGCCCCGGGGCACGCGTCGCCACGGTCCCTTGTCGGCGCTTCGCCCGGTTCGGGCGAGGGGGGCGGGGTCGGCGGCATGGCGGCGAGCATACCCACGGGGAACCGGGCGGCCACCGAGTGTGATCCGGCCGACTCTCGGGCCCCCTCCGGCCCGCCGACGCCACGCCTTACTATGCAGATCGGCATGGGGTCCCAGGGCCCCGGGGAGGAAGCCCGGTGAGAATCCGGCGCGGTCCCGCCACTGTGAGCCCGTACCGGCCATCGGTACGGGTGAGTCAGGAACTCCCCGCCGACCCACGACCACCCGGGGCGCGGACAACCCCGAGGAAGGCCTGAGCCTCGCCATGCTCCTGCTGCTGTCGCACTCCGACACCGACCTGCTCAGCGCCCGTGCGGCCGGGGGGCCGGTGGAGTACCGCTTCGCCAACCCCTCCCGTCTCCCGCTCGGCGACCTCGAAGGCCTCCTCGACGGCGCCGAGCTCGTCGTCGTCCGCCTCCTCGGCGGCGTCCGCTCCTGGCAGGAGGGGCTCGACGCGATCCTCGCCACCGGGAAGCCGGTCGTCGTCCTCAGCGGCGAACAGGCCCCCGACGCCCAGCTGATGGGTGCCTCCACGGTGCCGGTCGGCGTCGCCACCGAGGCGCACGCCTACCTCGCGCACGGCGGCCCCGCCAACCTGGAGCAGCTGGCCCGCTTCCTCTCCGACACCGTCCTCCTCACCGGCCACGGCTTCGAGGCCCCGGCGGCCGCCCCCACCTGGGGCCCGCTGGAGCGCACCGCCCGCGTCACCGAGGGCCCGACGGTCGCCGTGCTCTACTACCGCGCCCACCACATGAGCGGGAACACCGCCTTCGTCGGCGCCCTCTGCGAAGCGATCGAGGACGCCGGGGCCCGCGCGCTCCCGCTGTACGTGGCCTCGCTGCGGGCCCCCGAGGAGGAGCTGCTCGCCGAGCTCCGCGGCGCCGACGCCATCGTCACCACCGTCCTCGCCGCCGGCGGCACCAAGCCGGCCGCGGCGCAGGCCGGCGGCGACGAGGAGGCGTGGGACGCGGGCGCGCTCGCCGCGCTCGACGTGCCCGTCCTCCAAGCGCTGTGCCTGACCGGCTCGCGGGCGAACTGGGAGGAGAACGACGAGGGCCTGTCGCCGCTGGACGCGGCCAGCCAGGTCGCCGTCCCCGAGTTCGACGGCCGGCTCATCACCGTCCCGTTCTCCTTCAAGGAGATCGACGCCGACGGCCTGCCCGCGTACGTCGCCGACGCCGAGCGCGCCGCCCGCGTCGCCGGCATCGCCGTCCGCCACGCCCGTCTCCGGCACATCCCGAACCCGGAGAAGCGGCTGGCCCTCGTCCTCTCCGCGTACCCGACCAAGCACTCCCGCATCGGCAACGCCGTCGGCCTCGCCACCCCCGCCTCCGCCGTCGCCCTGCTGCGCCGGCTGATCGAGGAGGGGTACGACTTCGGGCCCGAGGCCGACCTCCCGGGCCTGGTCTCCGGCGACGGCGACGAGCTGATCCACGCCCTCATCGAGGCCGGCGGCCACGACCAGGACTGGCTCACCGAGGAGCAGCTGGCGAAGAACCCGGTCCGCATCCCGGCCGCCGACTACAAGCGCTGGTACGCCGAACTCCCGGCCGAGCTGCGCGAGCAGGTCGAGGAGCACTGGGGCCCCGCGCCCGGCGAGATGTTCCTCGACCGGTCCCGGAACCCGGAGGGCGACATCGTCCTCGCCGCCCTGCGCCGCGGGAACCTGCTGGTCCTCATCCAGCCGCCGCGCGGCTTCGGCGAGAACCCGATCGCGATCTACCACGACCCCGACCTGCCGCCCTCCCACCACTACCTGGCCGCCTACCGCTGGATCGCGGCCCGCGCGGAGGACGGCGGCTTCGGCGCCGACGCGATGGTCCACCTCGGCAAGCACGGCAACCTGGAGTGGCTGCCGGGCAAGAACGCCGGCCTGTCCGCCGCCTGCGGCCCGGACGCGGCCCTCGGCGACCTGCCGCTGGTCTACCCGTTCCTCGTCAACGACCCGGGCGAGGGCACCCAGGCCAAGCGCCGCGTCCACGCCACCCTCGTCGACCACCTCGTGCCGCCGATGGCCCGCGCCGACTCGTACGGCGACATCGCGCGCCTGGAGCAGCTCCTCGACGAGTACGCGCAGATCTCCTCCATGGACCCGGCGAAGCTGCCGGCGATCCGCGCCCAGATCTGGACCCTCATCCAGGCCGCCAAGCTCGACCACGACCTCGGGCTCCAGGAGCGCCCGGAGGACGACGGCTTCGACGACTTCCTGCTGCACGTCGACGGCTGGCTGTGCGAGGTCAAGGACGCCCAGATCCGTGACGGCCTGCACGTCCTCGGCGGCGCGCCCACCGGCCCGGAGCGGGTCAACCTGGTCCTCTCCATCCTCCGCGCCCGCCAGATCTGGGGCGGCACGCAGGCGCTGCCCGGTCTGCGCGAGGCGCTCGGCCTGGACGAGGCCGCCCGGCAGCGGTCCGAGACCGACCGGTACGAGGCGATGGCCCGGACGGCCGTCGAGACGATGGAGGCCGCCGGCTGGTCGGTGGACGCCGTCGAGGCCGCCGCCCAGGCGGCCCTGGGGCCCGCGCCGATGGGCGGCGACTGGTACCCCCGGGCGGTGGCGCGGGTCGTGCCCGTGCTCCGTTTCGCCTGCGAGCAGGTCGTGCCGCGTCTCGCCGCCACCACCGACGAGCTGACGCACGCCGTGCACGCCCTGAACGGCGGCTTCGTGCCCGCCGGGCCGTCCGGCTCGCCGCTGCGCGGCCTGGTCAACGTGCTGCCGACCGGCCGGAACTTCTACTCCGTCGACCCGAAGGCCGTGCCGTCCCGGCTCGCCTGGGAGACCGGGCAGGCGCTCGCGGACTCGCTGCTGACCCGCTACCGCGAGGACAACGGCGCGTGGCCGACCTCGGTGGGCCTCTCCCTGTGGGGGACGAGCGCGATGCGCACCGCCGGCGACGACGTCGCCGAGGCGCTGGCGCTGCTGGGCGTCCGCCCGCTGTGGGACGAGGCCTCGCGCCGCGTCAACGGCCTGGAGCCGATCCCGCCGGAGGAGCTGGGCCGCCCGCGCGTCGACGTCACGCTGCGCATCTCCGGCTTCTTCCGGGACGCGTTCCCGCACGTCATCGGCCTCCTCGACGACGCCGTCCGGCTGGTCGCGGGCCTGGACGAGCCGGACTCGGAGAACTACGTCCGCGCCCACACCCAGGCCGACCTCGCCGAGCACGGCGACGAGCGCCGCGCCACGACCCGCATCTTCGGCTCGCGGCCGGGCACGTACGGCGCGGGCATCCTCCAGCTGATCGACTCGCGGGACTGGCGCACCGACGCGGACCTCGCCGAGGTGTACACGGTGTGGGGCGGGTACGCGTACGGGCGCGGGCTCGAAGGCCGGCCGGCGCGCGCGGAGATGGAGACCGCGTACAAGCGGATCGCGGTCGCCGCGAAGAACACGGACACCCGCGAGCACGACATCGCCGACTCGGACGACTACTTCCAGTACCACGGCGGCATGGTGGCGACCGTCCGCGCGCTGCGGGGCACGGCCCCCGAGGCGTACATCGGCGACTCGACCCGCCCGGAGACCGTCCGCACGCGCACGCTGGTCGAGGAGACCTCCCGGGTCTTCCGGGCCCGCGTGGTCAACCCGCGCTGGATCGAGGCGATGCGGCGCCACGGCTACAAGGGCGCCTTCGAGCTGGCGGCGACCGTCGACTACCTCTTCGGCTACGACGCCACGACCGGTGTCGTCGCCGACTGGATGTACGACAAGCTCACCCAGGAGTACGTCCTCGACGAGACCAACCAGGCCTTCCTCAAGGAGGCCAACCCCTGGGCCCTGCACGGCATCGCCGAGCGCCTCCTGGAGGCGGAGTCGCGCGGCATGTGGGAGAAGCCGGACCCGGAGACGCTGGCCGCCCTGCGCCAGGTCTTCCTGGAGACGGAAGGCGACCTGGAGGACGGCGCCTAGCCTTCCCGGTGCCCCCCGCCGTTCCCTCGCGGGACGGCGGGGGCCGCTCAGGCGCTGGCCATGCGCAGGACGAGGGCGATGGCCGGGAGGACCGTCAGGACGAGGGCCGGCGCCA
Source organism: Streptomyces sp. NPDC047974 (assembly GCF_040653375.1). Taxonomy (NCBI): domain Bacteria; kingdom Bacillati; phylum Actinomycetota; class Actinomycetes; order Kitasatosporales; family Streptomycetaceae; genus Streptomyces; species Streptomyces sp. NPDC047974. The sequence continues at coordinate 87,762 of NZ_JBEZNU010000022.1, read as the reverse complement.
TGGCGTAGTCCTTGACGCGGACGTGGGCGATCACCGCGCCGATGAAGTAGAGGACCAGGCCGACCGCCGCGGCCTCGCCGAGCACCGGGACCACCAGGCCCGCGAGCAGTCCCAGCGCCCCGGCCACCTTCGCCGTGCCCAGCCACGGCAGCCAGCCGTCCGGTACGCCCACCTTCGTCATGCTTCCCACGACCGCGGGGTTGCGGGTGAAGGTCGCGACGGCGGAGCCGGTCATGGCGAGGGCGAGCAGTGCGGCGAGGACGACGTAACCGATGAACATGGGGGCACTCCAACGATCCGGGGGAGGAAACCGTTGAAGCGTAACAACGATTTATCTCGCTCCACAATGTCGTTGTTGTTACGGTGGACGGCATGGCAGCCCTCCCGACCGACCGGCTCGGTTTCCTCCTCTCCTTCCGCGGGGAGCTCACCGGCGCGCGCATCCGCTCCGCCCTGGGCGTCGCCGGGCTGCACCCGCGCAACGCGATGGCCCTCATGCAGCTCGCCCCCGCGCCCATGAGCCAGCGCGACCTGGCCGCCGCCATGGAGGTCGACCCCAGCCAACTGGTCGCGATCCTGAACGAGTTGGAGGCGGCCGGCCTCGCCGAGCGGCGCCGCGACCCGGCGGACCGCCGCCGCCACATCGTCGAGATCACCCCGGCCGGCGCGGCCGTCCTCGACCGCGTCGACCAGGCCGTCACCGAGGCCGAGGGCGAACTCTTCGCCGACCTCACCGAAGCCGAACGGACCGTGCTCCGCGGCCTCCTGGACCGCGTCGTCGTCGACCCGGCCAGTCACGACTGCGGCGCGTAGGAAGGGTCAGCTCTCGCCGGCCGCCGCCTTCACTGCGGCGGCCGCGTCCACGTTCCCGAGGCCCAGCTTCGGGTTCTGCGCCGGGTTCCGCGCCGTGTCGCGGATGGCCTTCATGATCTCGGTCGGGCTCAGGCCCTGCTGGTGCAGGAGCGCGGCCACGGCGGAGACGTACGGCGAGGCCATCGAGGTGCCGGAGAGCCTGCCGTACCCCGTCGTGTTCTTGAGGGTCTCCTTGGCCGTGTACGTCGGCAGGGTCGAGAGGATGTCGACCCCGGGCGCCGCCACCGCGTTCTGCGCGCCGAAGTTGGTGAACTCGGCCGGCTGCCCGGTCTGGTCGGCGGCGTTGACGACGAGGACCGGCGTCGTCAGCTCGTACGGCTGGAGCAGGGTCGAGTCGTTGCCGGCGGCGGCCACCACCACCGCGCCCTTGCTGTTCGCGACCGAGATCGCGTCGTTGAGCACGCCGCCCTTGAGCAGCCGGGCCATCAGGCCGGACTCGCCGAGGGAGAGGTTGATGACGTCGGCGCCGTGCTGCGCGGCCCAGACGATCCCCTTGGTGATGTTCCCGTCGCTGCCGCTGCCGTCCGCGCCCAGCACCCTCACCGGCATGATCTTGGCCCCGGGCGCGCCGCCCGCGATGCCGATGCCGTTGTCGGTGTGGGCGGCGGCGATGCCGGAGACGTGGGTCCCGTGCCCGTTGAGGTCCTTCGGGTCGTCGTCGCCGTCCACGAAGTCGTAGCCGTCGACGAGCCGCCCCTTGAGGTCGGGGTGGCTCGGGTCGACGCCGGTGTCCACGACGGCGATGACGGTGTCGTCGCCCTGGTCCGTGCCCCAGGCGTCCGGGAGCTTCAGCGAGTCGAGTGCCCACTGCTGGCTCCGCAGCGGGTCGGGCTCCTCGTCGCTCCCGCAGCCGGTGGCGAACGCGGCGGTGAGGACGGTCAGGGCGGTGAGGGCGGCGGCGGACCGACGGTGCATGAAGACTCCCCAATCGACGGCATTCGTCAGTTTTCGTCAGTATTTGAGCCAGTCAACTACCGCCCGTGCGCCGCCGCATCCGGAGGCCGGGGCCGACCGCCCCCTCTGAAATCCCACTTGTTCTAGTAGAGTGCGAACAAAGGAGGTCCCCATGACCGACGTCCCGCTCCGGCTCCGTCTGCTCGCCGCGCTCCCCTTCGTGCTCGCCACCGCCGCCTACCTGCTGCTCTTCGCGCTCTGGACCGACCGGCTCCCCGACCGGCTCGCCACCCACTTCTCCCCCGGCGGGCAGGCCGACGGCTTCACCGGCCGGGGCGCCTTCGCCGCCCTCGGCGCCGGGCTGCTGCTCACGCTCGGCGCCGGCTGGACCGTCTTCGTCCGGCGGAACGCCCTGTGGGGCGCCTGGCTGACCGCGGGCCTCGCCGGCACCCTGCTCGGCCTCGTCGTCCACGACAACCTCGACGCCGCCGACCCCGCCGCCGTCGGCTCCCCGCTCTCCCACCTCGCCGTCGCGGCCGCCGCCGGCGCCCTCCTCGCCCTCGCCGGCCACGCCCTCTCCCGGCTCGTCCCGCCCGAGGAGCACGACGCGGCCGGCGCGGAGCCGGAGCCGGACGCCCCCCGGCTCGACCTCGGCGCCCGGGAGGTCGCCGGCTGGTCCCGGGCCACCGCCTCCGCCCCGCTCACCGTCCTCGGCCTGCTCTTCCTCGCCGCGGGCGCCGTCTCCGCCCTCCTCGGCCCGTGGCCGCTGCTCCTCGTCGCGCTCGCCGTCGGCCTGCCCGGGCTCGCCCTCGCCCGGGTCCGCGTCCACGCCGACCGGCACGGCCTCACCGTCCGCTCCACGCTCACCCCCCGGCCCCGCGTCCACGTGCCGCTCGCCGACATCACCGCCGCCGACGTCCGCGACGTCGACGCCCTGCGCGAGTTCGGCGGCTGGGGCTACCGGGTCCGTGCCCACCGCTCCGGCGTGGTCCTGCGCTCCGGCGAGGCCCTGGTGGTCCGGCGCGGGAACGGCCGCGAGTTCGCCGTCACCGTGCCCGACGCGCGGACCGCGGCCGCCCTCCTCAACACCCTCGTCGAACGACGTGGAAGGCTCTGACCGTGCTCTTCCGCGTCGACCCCGCCTCCGCCGTCCCGCTCGGCGACCAGATCGCCGGCTGCGTCCGCGGCGCCCTCGCCGACGGCACCGCCGCCCCCGGGGAGCGGCTCCCCGCCGCCCGCGAACTCGCCGACTCCCTCGGCGTCAACGTCCACACCGTCCTCCGCGGCTACCAGCGGCTCCGCGAGGAGGGCCTCATCGAACTCCGCCGGGGCCGCGGCGCCCTCATCGTCCCCGGCGCCACCGCCCCCGACCGGGCCCGGCTCGTCACCCGGCTCCGCGAGGCCGCCGCCGAGGCCCGCGAGCTGGGCCTCACCGAGGCGGAGTTCCTCGACCTGGCCCGCACCAGCCTGGAGTAGGCCGCTCACCCGTTCGGCGCCGCCCGGCGCGCCGGGGCGGCGACCCGGCCCCACGGTGGGCCCATGGGTGCATCCGGAGGCGGTACCGACGACGAACTCACCATGCTCCGTGCCCGGGTGGCCGCCCTGGAGGCCACCTCGGGGCAGGGAGCGCCGAAGCGCGAGCACCACCGGCTGCGCTCCTTCTTCTCCGCGCTCCTCGTGTTCATCGGCTGCGTCCTCGTGCCGCTGGGCCTCGTGGCCGCCTGGACGGCCGACCTCCTGGGCGACACCGACCGCTACGTGCAGACGGTGACCCCGCTCGCCTCCGACCCGGACGTCCAGGCGGCCGTGGCGAACCGGGTCACCGGCGCCGTCATGGAGCACATCGACCTCCCGGCGCTCCTCGAAGGCGTCGCCCCCGACGAGCGGCCCCTGGCGGAGAAGGCGCTCGGGAAGCTCGGCGGCTCCCTGGAGAGCGCGGTCTCCAGCTTCGTCCACGACCGCGCGCAGGACGTCGTCGCCTCCCCGGCCTTCCAGACCATCTGGACCGACGCCAACCGCGCCATCCACACCTCCCTCGACCGGGCCCTGACGGGCGACCAGGAGGGGGCGGTGAAGATCCAGACCGACACGGTGACGATCGACCTGGCCCCCGTCATCGAGCGGGTCAAGGAGCGCCTGGTCGACTCCGGGCTCACCATCGCCGGCAAGATCCCCGAGATCCACACGGACTTCACGGTCCTCCGGTCCGACGACATCGGGAAGGCGAAGACCGGCTTCGCGCTGCTCCAGACCATGGGCGTGTGGCTGCCGGTCATCGCGGTGCTGCTGGTGGCGGGCGGCGTCCTGCTCGCCGTCCGCAGGCGCCGGGCGCTGGTCGCCGCGGCCCTCGGCTTCGCCTTCGCGGCCGTCGTCCTCGGGGTCGCGCTCACCGTCTTCCGCACGGTCTACCTGAACGCGCTGCCCTCCTCCGTCTCCCCGGCCGCCGCCGGCTCCGTCTACGACACCCTGATCCGCTTCCTGCGCACCTCGGTCCGGGTGTGCGCGGTGCTCGGCGTGCTCGTCGCGCTCGCCGCCTGGCTGTCCGGCCCCAGCCGCCCGGCCGTCCTGGCGCGCGGCCTGTGGCACTCGGGCATCGCGGCGACCCGCTCCACGGCCGACCGGGCGGGCATGCGGCTCGGCCCGGTCGGCGGCTTCGTCCGCCGCTTCCACACCTGGATCGTGTGGATCCTGGTCGGCGCCGCGGCCCTCGCCTTCGTCCTGTGGTCGCACCCGACGGGCTGGGTCGTGTTCGGCCTGGCGCTCGCGCTGCTCTTCGCCCTGGCGGTGACGGACTTCCTGGCGGGCGAGGACGAGGGCGAGGCCGGGGACGACGCCGGGAAACCGGCGCCCGCCGACACGGCGCCCGACGACAGGACCTAGGCCGTTTCTTTCGGATCGGGCCGGATCAGGGAGCGTGCGTGCCAGGCGACGCGAACCCGGCCTGATCCGGAAGAAACGACCTAGGGCCGGCGCGACACGGTCAGGATCCGAGAAGCGCGCGCCGGGGCCGCCAACTACCGTCGTCCGTATGGACATCACCATCCACACCACCGCCCTCCCGCACGAGGACCCCGAGGCGTCCGTCGCCTTCTTCCGCGACGTCCTCGGCTTCGAGGTCCGCAGCGACGTCGGCCAGGGGAAGACGCGCTGGATCACCGTCGGCCCCGTCGGACAGCCCGGCACCTCGATCCTCCTCGCGCCGCCGGCCGTCGACCCGGGGATCACGGAGGAGGAGCGCCGCACCATCACGGAGATGATGGCGAAGGGCACGTACGGCTGGATCCTCCTCGCCACCCCCGACCTCGACGCCGTCTTCGCGAAGGTCTCCGCCGGCGACACCGAGGTCGTGCAGGAGCCGACCGAGCAGCCGTACGGCGTCCGCGACTGCGCCTTCCGCGACCCGGCGGGCAACCTGATCCGCATCCAGGAGGTCCGCTGATGTGCAGCCCCGCCTGGGCCCGGGCCCGCACGGAGGCGGTACGGCTCCGGGAGCGGGAGGACGGCGACCGGTCGGTTTCGGAGAAGCACCGGGAGGCGCCCGGGCCCAGCATGGAACCAGCGCAGGACATCCACGGAAGCGACGAACGAGGGGACCGATCATGACCACCAGGGAGACCAAGTCCACCCGGCCCGCCAAGCCCGCCCCGTCCCACGAGGGCTTCACCGAGGACGAGCGGGCGGCGATGAAGGAGCGGGCGAAGGAGCTGAAGGCCGCCAAGGCCCGCGGCAAGGCCGCCGACGCCGAGGCCGACCTCCTCGCGAAGGTCGCCGAGATGACCGGCGACGACCGCGCGCTCGCCGAGGGCATCCACGCCCTGGTCAAGAAGGCCGCCCCCGAACTCGCCGCCAAGACCTGGTACGGCATGCCCGCCTACGCCAAGGACGGCAAGGTCGTCCTCTTCTTCCAGAGCGCCGCCAAGTTCAAGGCCCGCTACGCCACCCTCGGCTTCAACGACTCCGCCGCCCTCGACGACGGCGAGATGTGGCCCACCGCCTTCGCCCTCACCACCCTCACCCCCGAGGTCGAGGCCCGCGTCGAGGCGCTCATCAGGCGGGCCGCCGGCTGATTCCCGCCCCGGCGGTCAGGCCCGCATCCCCGCGCGGTGGTCCGGGTACCGGGGGGTCCAGCCGAGGTCGCGGGTGGCCTTGGCGTGGGAGACCCGCAGGCGGGTGTCGAGCATGAGGGAGCCCAGGTAGGGGACGGCGAGGCGCAGGAGGCGGCCGGGGAGGACGAGACGGCGGCCGCCGCGGGCGGCGGAGAGCTCGCCCCAGGTCGACGGGCGGTCGTCGACGATGTTGTACGCCTCGCCCGCGCGGCCCCGCTCCAGCGCGGCGACGGTCGCCTCGGCCGCGTCCTCGACGTGGACCCACGACATCGTGCCGCCGCCGCCCCACGGGACCGGGAAGGGCCGGGTGCCGGGCGTCGGGTCGAACCAGGTGCCGGGGCCGTAGAAGACGCCGTACCGCAGCGCCGTGCCCGCCACGTGGTCCGCGGCGAACAGCCGGCCCTCCGCCTCGACGAGCCCCGTGATCACATGGTCCGCGACCGTGCCGCCGCGCACCCCGAACGGGTCCTCCTCGGTGACCGGACGGTCGCCGTGGTCGCGGTAGCCGTAGCCCAGGACCAGCGACTGGGTCACGAAGCGGCCCGCCCCGAGCACGCCCGCAGCCTCCAGGAGGTGCGCGGTGCCGCGCTCCCGCAGCACGTTGCTGGGATCGTCCGCGGTGAGCTTCAGCTTGGGCGCCTTGAGCGCGGTCAGCTGGTGGACCACCGCGTCGGCGGAGAGCCCGTCGAGCGCCCGCAGCAGCCCCTCCCGGTCGAGCGCGTCGGCCCGCACGGGCGTCGCGCCCAGGGCGCGTACCGTCGCCGCGGAACCGTCCGAGCGGGCGAGGGCCAGCACCTCGTGACCGTCCCGGACGAGGGCGCGGGTCAGCGGGCGGCCGATGGCGCCGGTGGCACCGGCGAGCAGGATCCTCATGGTCAACCTCCAGATGGCTACACCCTCATGACCACGCGGCGCCGCGATCCGTGACAGCCGTGACGGTCCGGAGGAGTGATCCGGGTCACGCCCTTTCCGGCGTACGGTGAGGTGTTCGAGTTCCGTTCGGGATCCCGTTCCGTGATCCCGTTCCGTGATCGTCCCGTCTCGTGGAAGGCCGGCGCGCGCATGACCGAGAACAGCACCCCCGTGGAGATCGTCTCCGAGCCCGTCGGCCGGGTGGTCGGAGGGCGGGCCGAGGTCCTGGACGACGAGTGGGGCGGGGTGGCGGCCGTGATCCGCCTGGACGAACGGTTCGGCGCGGACGCGCTCGCCGGCCTCGACGCCTTCTCGCACGTGGAGGTCGTCTACCACTTCGACCGGGTGCCGGCGGAGAAGGTGGAGACGGGCGCCCGGCACCCCCGCGGCAACACCGACTGGCCGCTGGTCGGCATCTTCGCGCAGCGCGGCAAGAACCGCCCGAACCGCCTCGGGGTGTCCCGCTGCCGGCTGCTGCGCGTCGACGGCCGCGAGGTGCACGTGGAGGGACTGGACGCGGTCGACGGCACCCCGGTACTCGACATCAAGCCCTACATGAGCGAGTTCGGCCCCCGCGGCGCCACGACCCAGCCCGGCTGGGCCACCGAGATCATGCGCCACTACTACTGACGCGGCCGCCCGTCCCGGCACCGTTCCGGACGCCGGGAACCGGACACCGCCGGGGCGCTGTTCGGATGGTGGAAGGGCCTGGAATTCTCCGCCGGATCTTCTACGCTCTGCAGAACCCGCAGGTAACTAGGGGGTTCGCAACGGGGCGAGCTGGTTCTGATCTCATTGATTGAGGGGCTGGTTGCATGACTGTCGCGCGGCTTGAACTGATGCACGCCACCGGGGAGGCGCAGCTGGAGTACGCCGCCTACTCGTACGCGGTGCCCCGGGAACACGTGACGGAGGACGAACTGACGCAGGTCCTGGACGCCCCCCAGGAGACCGCGCGGGACGTCGTCAGAACCCTCCGCGAACTGAGGCTGCTGCGCAGCGTGGACGCCGAGGGGACCCGCCTGTGCGCGGTGCCGCCGGCCACCGCCGGCGCGCAGCTCCTGATGCCGGCCATCCGCCAACTGCGCGAGAGCCAGCGGGAGATGAGCCAGTCCTTCGCCCGGATCCTGGCGATGATGCCGGCGTACGAGTCCGGGGTGCTGGCGCAGCTGGAGCAGCCGGCCTTCCAGTACCTCTCCGACCTGGCCACGACCCGGCAGGTGATCACCGAACTCGCGGCGCGCGCCAAGGACGAGGTGCTCACCGTGCAGCCGGGCGGCAGCCGCCCGCCGGGCAGCATCTCGGAGGCGCACGACCGCACGGTGCGGCTGCTGCGGCGCGGGGTGCGGATGCGCACCCTCTACCAGCACTCGGCCCGGTTCGACGGCACGACCGTCGACTACGTGCGCATGGTGAGCGAGCTGGGCGCGGAGGTGCGGATCGCCAGCGGGGTGGTGTCCCGGCTGCTGGTCTTCGACCGCGAGGCGGCGCTGATCAGCCTGCCGGGCCTTCCGCACGGCGCGGTGGTGGTCCGGGAGTGCAGCGTCCTGGAGTTCATGACGGAGATCTTCGAGAACACCTGGAACACCGCCGCCGAGTTCCCCCTGCAGCAGCAGCGGGCCCAAGTGGTGGACGCCTCCGAGGAGTTCAAGCAGGCGCTGCTGCGCCTCCTGGTCGAGGGCGACGACGACAAGGTGATCGCCAGGAAGCTGGGCGTGTCCATCCGGACCTGCCAGCGGCACCTCTCGGAGATCATGACCCGGCTCGGTGCCCGGAACCGGCTGCACGCGGGCTATCTGATCCACAAGCACGGGCTGCTCGACCAGTCGTTCCGGCAGGACGAGCCGGCGCCCGGTTCCTGAGCCGGTTCCCGAGCGGGTTCCCGAGCCGGTTCCCGAGCGGGTTCCTGAGCCGGTTCCCGAGCCGGTTCCCGAGCCGGTTCACAGCGGTTCGGTCACGATCAGGACGGCGGGGCGTCGGGTCCGCTGCATGAGCCGGTAGCACTCCCCGACGGCCTCCTCGGGGCGCAGCGGGTCGAGGACGACGCCGGGCGGGGCGAACTGGTCGACCAGCCCGTCGGGTTCCTCGACGGTGCCCTTCCCCGGGCGTCCGACGACCATCAGGAGCGGCACCTCGTAGGCCCGGTTCAGCGCGGTGAGTCCGGCGAGGGCGTGCCCGGGCCCGGTGTGCGCCAGGAACACGGCGGCGTCACCGCCGGTGAGGGCCATGCCGGTGGCCATGCTGATGGCCGCGTCCTCGTGCGGCGCGGGCACGTAGACGAGGTCGCGGAGTTCGGGATACGGGCTCCGCGGCGCGTCCTCCAGGAGCCGGAAGAACCCCTGGAGCATCGCGCAGGGCACTCCCGTGAAGTGGGCGAAGCCCAGGCGGGCGAGGGTGAGCAGCACGGCCTCGGCGAGATCGATGTTCTGCGGCGGGACGGTGCCGGGTGTCGTGGTCATGGGTTCCGGTCTCGGTGGGCTGCGTCGTCGGGGCCACTGCCGGGGGACGGGGTGCCGGGTGTCCGGCGCGCGGGAGGGGGAGTCCCGGTGCCGGCCGGCGGCGTGCCCGTCGGGGGCTGCGGGGGCGCGCCGGGTCAGTCCCAGCCGAGGTCGAGCGGGACGGCGCCGGAGCTGTCGGCGGCGAGGCCGGCGGGGCCGGACGCGCCGTGGCCCGCACCGCCCTTCGCGAGGCCGATGCTGCACAGCGTCACGACGAGCGCGCTGAGGACGACGGGCGACCATGCGGTGCGGAGACGGAGCACAGCTGGATTCCTCACGTGGGGGGTCGGCGGACGCGCCGCCTGCTGACACCGACGACTCTGGTGCACCCGGCGCGGTGGAGACACCGGTTCCGGGTGCCGCATCCGCGACAGTCGCAGATGCGTCAGACCACTTCGGCGGCGAAACCGGACAAAGATCTCGGGAAGGTCTCGTCATGCGGACATCCCACTGGATCTCTGCCGCCGAGTGCGTATAGAAATCACTCGCCGCCGATCCCCACGGATCCGGAAGCCTCTTCGGGGGCCGTTCCGGAGGGGGTGCGCGCTTTATTGCCTCGGGCCGGGAAGGGGAGTTCTCGGTCCGTCCAGGACCGCTTTCCTGCCCCGGGTCGAAAGCTTCGAAGCTTCCCCGGTTCTTGAATGCCTTGAATGCCTTGAGTGCGTTGGACCAGAAAGGGAAGAACGATGCGCGAGCGTCTTGTCGGTCTCATCGGGAACGTCGTGGCGGAGGTCAACGAGCGGCGGGACGAGAAGATCCCCACCGGTGACCTCCTCAACGTCAGCCTCTACGGGGACGCCGGCGTCTTCGATTCGATGCACCTCGTCAACTTCCTCACGCTCGTCGAGGAGGCGATCGAGGACGAATTCGACGTGGAGATCTCCCTGACCTCGGAGAAGGCCGTCTCCCGTCGGGTGAGCCCCTTCAGCCGCGTCAGCCGGCTCATCGAGTTCATCGAGGAAGAGATGAACGAGAACGCGGAGACGACCGCGGCCTGACGGCCCGGTTTCCGCGGAGAGGCGAGAACATGTCGGTGACGGTGAGAAAGGCCCTGGAGGGGGACCTGTACAAGGTCTACCTGCTCCTCAAGGGATCGACGCTGAATTCGGCGTGGATTCCCTTCGAGTGGCGCCGGCGGATGTTCCAGCCGGTCTGGGGCGGCAGCGAGGGCTACTACGGCTACGTCATGGAGGACGGCGACGAGGTCGTGGGCTTCCTCGGCACGCTCTTCACCGAGCGGGAGGTGCGGGGCGAGCCCCACAAGTTCTGCGAGATCCACAGCTGGTACGTGAAGGAGGAGTACCGCAACGAGAGCCTCAAGCTCTTCCTGCCGGTCACGTCCCTGCGCAAGGTGACCCTGGTCAACTACACGCCCACACAGGCCGTGTACGACATCAGCAACAAGTTCGGCTGGGCGGACCTGGAGACCGGCGTCCGGCAGTTCCTGCCGGTGCCGACGCCGCGCAGCCTCGGCCGGGGCTGGAAGGTGGAGACCCGCAAGCACGTCATCGCACAGCACCTCGACGAGGCCGACCGGCGGATCTTCCTCGACCACGCCGACCTCCGCTGCCGGCACTTCCTGATCACCAGGAAGGACAGCTCCGAGTACCTGTACGTGATCCTCAAGAAGCTGCACCTGCGCCGGTTCGTGCCCTTCGGCCGCCTCCTGTACGTCAGCGACAAGCCGATGCTCCTGGAGGCGCTCGACCACCTGCGGATCCGCTGGTGCCTCCGGCTCGGCCTCGCCTTCACCGTCATCGACGAAGCGGAGCTCGCGGACACCGCGGCGGCCGCCTCGCCGCCCGCGTTCTCCCGCCTGGTCCCCCGCGCGGTCCCGTCGCAGTTCAAGTCCAAGACCCTGGAGCCCGAAGACATGCGGCCCGCCCTGTACTCGCTTCCCCTGCTCATCGGCTACCGGCTGCACTGACGACGATGATCATTCTTGTCACCGGCACCAGGTCCGGGGTCGGCAAGGCGCTCGCCGAGCACCTCGTCGAGCAGGGCCACCAGGTCGTCGGATGCAGCCGGAGGCCGTCCACCGTCGACCACCCCGGCTACCGGCACCACGAGGTCGACCTCACCGACGCGAAGGCGCTGCGGGCCATGTTCCGCGAGGTGCGCCGGGAGTTCGGCCACCTCGACGCGCTGGTCAACAACGCCGGCACGTCCAGCATGAACCACTTCATGATGACTCCGGAGAAGACCGTCCGGGACATCTTCGACATCAACTTCTTCGCGGTGCTCAACTCCTGCCGCGAGGCGGCCAAGCTGCTGCAGAAGAGCCCCGGCTCCTCGTCGGCGATCCTCAACGTCTCCACGGTCGCCGTGCCGTGGGCGCTCGACGGGCAGCTCGCGTACTCGGCGAGCAAGAGCGCCGTCGAGCAGCTGACCCGGGTCATGAGCAAGGAGCTGGCCGGCTTCGGCATCCGCGTCAACGGCATCGGGCTGCCCCCGGTGCGGACCGTGCTCACCCGCACCCTGCCCGCGGGCATGGTCGAGTCCCTGATCGACCGGCAGGCCATCAAGCGGATGTGCACGATGGCGGACCTCTTCGGACCCGTCGATTTCCTGATCTCCGAGCAATCCGGATTCGTCACCGGAGAAACGCTCTTCCTGGGGGGAGTCCACTGACATGAGCGATGAACTGGACCGTCGCGACGAACGGGAACCTCGCGACGAACTGGCGGAGAGGTTCGCCCGGTTGGGAGACCGTCCCGCCGTCATCGACAAGGGCAGGACGCACAGCTACGGCGACCTGGCCCGGGCGATCCGCACCACGGCGGACCGGCTGCGGGAGCGGGGCGTGGCCCCGCACGAGGCGGTGGTCCTCAACTCCGACTTCTCGTTCGGCTCCATCGCCACCCTGCTGGCGCTGTACATGAACCGGAACGTCGTGGTCCCGCTGGTCGCCTTCACCGAGGGCGCCCTGCGCACCGTCAACGACTCCTGCGCCCCGCGCCACCTGGTGAAGGTCGCCGACGACGGCTCCGAACTGGTCGTCGAGCCCATGGCGGCGGAGGACCCCGGGACGGCGACCCCGGAGGCGTACCGTCCGCTCGTCGAGGCCGGCGCGGCGGGCCTCGTCCTGCTCAGCAGCGGCAGCACGGGCGCGCCCAAGGCGATCCTGCACAACCTCGACACGCTCGTCGCGGAGAAGACCGGCTCCGGCGACCGCGTCGGCTCGCGGACCACGAACATCCTGATGTTCCTGCTCTTCGACCACATCGGCGGCATCAACTCGCTGCTCGGCGTGTTCAAGGTCAGCGGCACGGCGGTGCTGCCCGCCCGGCGCACCCCGGAGGAGATCTGCGCGCTGATCGAGGAGCACGGGATCCGGCTGCTGCCCACCAGCCCCACCTTCCTCAACCTCATCCTCATCGGCGACTACCACCGCAAGCACGACCTCAGCAGCCTGCGGATGATCTCGTACGGCACCGAGCCCATGCCCGAGGAGCTGCTGCGGCGCCTGCACACGGCGCTGCCGCGCGCCCGGCTGCTGCAGACCTTCGGCACCAGCGAGACCGGCATCTCGGCGACCACCAGCGAGTCCTCGGAGAGCACGTACTTCCGGATCTCCGACGAGAACGTGCAGTACCGGATCGTCGACGGCGAGCTGCAGCTCAAGAGCCGCACCCAGTTCATGGGGTACCTCAACTACCCCGACGACTCCCTGACCGAGGACGGCTGGTTCCGCACCGGCGACCTCGTCGAGGAGAAGGAGGACGGCTTCCTCAAGGTCAAGGGCCGGGCCAAGGAGGTCATCAACGTGGGCGGGGAGAAGGTCCTCCCGCTGGAGCTGGAGTCGATCCTGCTCGGCAGCCCGCTCATCGACGACTGCGTGGTCTACGGCCGGCCGAACTCGATCACCGGCCAGTCCGTCTGCGTCGACATCAAGCCGAGCGGCGAGATGACCCGGGCCGACGCCCGCCGGCACGTCCGCGAGTTCCTGGAGGGCAAGGTCGAGCCCTTCAAGCTGCCCGCCAAGGTGAACCTCGTCGAGGAGCTGCGGGTGTCCGACCGTTTCAAGAAGCAGAGGATCCGCGCATGAAGGAGCTCGTCTTCATCGGGGCGGGCAAGTTCGCCCTGGAGGTCGCCCGGTACGTGGCGGACGCCTCCGCCGCCGGACCCGAGGCGTACCGGATCGTGCGGTACGTCGTCGTGGACGGCGAGACGGCGCACGCGCCGGCCGAGCTGTGCACCGGCCTCGACGAGGCCGTGTGGGAGCCCGGCACCCCCGTGGTGCTCGCGGTCTCGGACACGGCCGTACGCCGCCGGCTCATCGACGAGGTCGTCGTGAAGCACGGCCTGGCGGCCGAGAACATCGTCCACCCCTCCTCCCGGGTCGACCCGGGAGCCCTGACGGGCGTCGGCAACATCATCGGCCCCGACAACTACCTGGGCGTGAACGTCACCCTCGGGGACTTCAACGTCCTCAACTACCTCAGCAGCGTCGGGCACCACTCGCGCCTCGGCGCGAACAACTTCCTGGCACCCAACTTCCACTGCGGCAACAGCGTCGAGGTCGGCGACGACAACTTCTTCGGGCTCGCGTGCACCGTCGCCCCGGAGGTCGTCATCGGCAGCGACTGCCGCTTCCAGGCCGGCCTCGGCCTCTTCGAGAACGCGGCCGGCGGCCTCACGTACCTCGCACCGAGCCGCATCAAGACCATCAAGTCCCTCTGAGGAGACAGCACATGAAGAAGTCGAAGGTTTCCATCATCGGTGCGGGCCCCGCCGGCTGCGTGGCGGCACTCACCCTCACCAAGCTCGGCCACGAGGTCGAGGTCTTCGAGCGCGACACCTTCCCGCGCTACCGCGTCGGCGAGTCCTTCCTCCCCGGCACCCTGTCGATCCTCACCCGGCTCGGCCTCCAGGAGAAGCTCGACGCCGCCGCGTTCGTGAAGAAGCCCTCCGCGACCTTCCTCTGGGGCCAGGACCAGGCCCCGTGGACGTTCTCCTTCACCACCCCGCGCACCTCGCCGTGGGTCTTCGACCACGCCATCCAGGTCAAGCGCGAGGAGTTCGACCAGCTCCTCGTCGACGAGGTCCGCGAGCGCGGCGTCACCGTCCACGAGTCCACCCCGGTGACCAACGTCGACATCTCCGCCGCGGACTCCGTCACGCTCACCGTCCGCCAGGGCGAGGAGTCCCGCACGGTCGTCAGCGACTTCGTCATCGACGCGAGCGGCTCGCACAGCCCGCTCGCCCGCCAGCTGAAGATCCGCCGCTACGACGAGTTCTACAAGAACTTCGCGGTCTGGTCGTACTTCAAGAAGCCCGACCCCTTCGAGGGCGACCTCAAGGGCACCACGTACTCGATCACCTTCGAGGACGGCTGGGTGTGGATGATCCCGCTCAAGGGCGACCTGTACAGCGTCGGCCTGGTCGTCGACCGCTCGAAGTCCGCCGAGGTCAAGGAGCTGGGCCCGGAGCGCTTCTACCGCGAGACCCTCGCCAAGGCCAAGCGCGCCACCGCCCTCCTGGACGGCGCCGAGATGGTCGACGAGGTGCGGATCGTCCACGACTGGTCGTACGACTCCGAGTACGTCTCCGCCGGCCGCTTCTTCCTCAGCGGCGACGCCGCCTGCTTCACCGACCCGCTCTTCTCGCAGGGCGTCCACCTCGCCACCCAGTCCGCGGTCTCCGCCGCGGCCGCGATCGACCGGATCAGCGAGAACCCGGACGAGAGCGACGAGGTCCACGCCTGGTACAACCGCACCTACGGCGAGACCTACGAGCAGTACCACGAGTTCCTGGCCTCCTTCTACACCTTCGCCTCCTTCACCGAGCCGGAGTCCGAGTTCTGGCTCAAGCGCCGGATCAGCGAGTCCGCCGACGAGCGCCTCAGCCGCAAGGCGTGGTTCGACCGCCTCGTCGAGGCCGACCAGGGCAGCAGCGACTGGTCGATCGCCGACTTCCGCGACCGCGCCTCCACGATGATCGGCATCGGCCGCCACCAGCGCCTCGAACTGAGCGACGAGTTCACCGACGACGAGCTCAACGTGGCCCGCGTCCAGTGGATCAGCCGCCTCACCAAGGACCTCAACAGCATCAAGCGCCTCCAGTGGAACGGCGGCGAGGTGCGCCTGGAGCCCTTCTACAAGGTGGACCCGGAGGGCTTCACGCTCCAGCGCAAGCAGGTCATCGGCAACGAGGCCGGCGTCGACATGGTCAAGTGGCCGCTGGAGGAGGAGCACCGGGAGATCTTCGAGGCCCTCCTCAAGGAGGACCTCGGCTACAAGGAGGTCATCCGCCGCCTGAGCGAGACCGGCAAGCAGGAGCTGAGCTCCCAGATCGTCATCCGGCTCATGGAGGCCGGGCTCGTGACCGGCTACGACAAGAACGACCAGCCCGTCTTCATCCAGGACCGCCTGCGCTTCGACGGCGTCGGCGTCGAGTACGAGGTGTGACGACCATGCAGAACCAGAACCCGACCCTTGTCTTCCTCGCCGGCATCGGCAACTCCGGCCCCGAGCACTGGCAGCGCCAGTGGTTCGAGCGCGAGACCGACCGCGCCGTCTGGGTGGAGCACTCCTCCTGGGACGAGCCCGTCGCGGCCACCTGGGTGAAGGAGCTCGACGAGGCCCTCGCCGCCGTCCAGGGCCCGAAGGTCGTCGTCGCCCACAGCCTCGGCTGCACGCTCCTCGCGCAGTGGGCCCGCGCGAAGGCCGAGAACCCGGCCCTCGCCGACGTCACGGCCGCCTTCCTGGTCGCCGCGCCCGACGTGGCCGGCGAGAACTTCCCCACCCAGGCGGAGGGCTTCGCCACCGACGCGTACGCGCTGCCGCTGCCGTTCCCGGCCGTCGTCGTCGCCAGCGAGGACGACCCGTACGGCTCCCTGGAGCACGCCGAGACCGCCGCCGGGCAGCTCGGCGCCCGCCTCCACAACGTGGGCAGCCTCGGCCACATCAACGCCTCCTCCGGACTGGGGGACTGGAGCGAGGGCTGGCAGCTCTTCCAGGACGCCCTGAAGGCCTGACGGCCCGGTGGGCACACGGGCACAGCGGTGGCGTGCCCACCGGCGGGCGGAGCCGCCCAGGCTCCGCCCGGCCGGCGCCGCCCCCGGTCCGGCCACACCCCCCGAGGGCCGTCCGCGCCCGGGGAGAACAGCAGGGAGCAACGATGGAACTTGTCCAGGCCGAACCGACCAGTCCCTCGGCCGATCCGGCGGATCCGGTGGACCGGGCCGCCCCGGCGGACCCGCCGGCCCCGGCGACGTACCGGTACTGGCCCGCCGATCTGCACCGGCCGCAGGTCGTGCTCCGCTGCGGTCGCCAGCGGGTGACGTGCGTCCTCGACGAGCGCACCGCGGACGGGACGCTCGTCCTGTCCGCGCCCGAACCGGACCGGCTGTCCGGCATCCGGCCCGGCGCCCGTCTCTCGCTGCTCTTCCGCGGCGACGGCCGGCGCCCCGGCGGCGGGGCCCCGGTCCCCCTCTTCAGCCGCGACCACACCGTCGACCACCGGACCGGCCGGGTCGAGGTCCGCCCTCCCGCCGTCCGCGACGACGCCCACACCCACACCCTGGCGGAACCGATCACCGCCCGCCTCGACAGCCCCACCCTCTTCTCCCGGCCCCAGCGCGTCACGATCAGCCGACTCGGCCCGTACGGCGGCGAGTTCACCGCCGACGACCCCGGCCGGCTGCTGGCGCCCGGCATGTCCGTGACGCTCGACCTGTGGCTGCCCTGGCTGGGCCGCCGCCGGATCGCCGCCCGGCTCACGTCCTGCCGCCAGTCCGGCGACGAGGCCCGCTTCTCCTTCCGGACCGCCTCCCGCAGGTCCGTACGGGACTGCGCCGTCGTCCTCGCCGGCACGGTGCCGGAGT
This sequence comes from Streptomyces sp. NPDC047974, assembly GCF_040653375.1. Lineage (NCBI taxonomy): Bacteria > Bacillati > Actinomycetota > Actinomycetes > Kitasatosporales > Streptomycetaceae > Streptomyces > Streptomyces sp. NPDC047974. The sequence continues at coordinate 70,651 of NZ_JBEZNU010000022.1, read as the reverse complement.
TCGGCTTCCCCGCGCTGCGGGCCGCCGGCGTCCGCCCGTCCCGGGTGAACCGCTACCTGTCGATCCGTACGGTCGCCAACGAGGCCACGTACCGGCAGGCACTCGACGTCCGGCTGGCCGGCAACCGGCACTTCGGTCGGCTCGCCGAGGTCGACGACAGCCTGGAGGTCGGCGACCGCCTCGACCGCCACGCGGTCGGCATCGTGTGCCGGCTCGGCGACAAGCCGGTCGGCACCGGCCGGATCGTCGTCAACGCCGGCGACCGGACCCTCAGCGAGATCGAGGCGCAGACCGAGGGGCTGCCGCCGCACATCTGGCGCGGCGGCTTCGTCGAGGTCTCCCGCCTCGCGATCCACCCCGACTACCGGGGCTCCGGCGTCGTCCTCGCCCTCTTCCGCGAGATCGCCCGGCTGGCCTTCAACCTCGGCTGCCGCTACCTCGTCCTCGACGCCATCGACAAGCTCGTCCCCCAGTACGAGCGCCTCGGCGGCCGCAAGCTGCCGATCGCCAAGACGCACCCGTACACCAAGGAGACGGTCCGGGTCATGGCGATCGACATCGGCGAACAGCTCGGCCGCCTGGGCCGCGACTGGCCGCGCTGGCAGTACGTCTTCGGCCCCGTGGTCGGCCACTACCTGCGCACCTCGTCGCCGCACACCCTGACCGCCCTGGTCCGGGGCGTCCGCCGGGTCCCCTTCCGCGTCAAGCGGATCACGAGCAGCCTGCTGTAACCCGGCGCCCGGCCCCGCCAGGCCCCCGCCCCGGCGCCCGGCCCTTCCCGCCCGGCCCCTCCCGCCCCGGCCCTTCCCCGCCCGTCCCGACCTTCCCGACCGCCCCGCCCGTCCCGACCTTCCCGACCGCCCCGCCCCGTGAGGACCCTGCCCGTGCCCGCTCCACCCCGTCCCTGGCCGGCGCTGGCGGCGCTCTGTGTCGGCTACTTCCTGGTCATCCTGGACATGACCGTCGTCTCCGTGGCGAACCCGGCGATCATGGCGAGCCTGCGCGCCGACGTCACGTCCCTGGTCTGGGCGACCAGCTCCTACCTCCTCACCTTCGCCGCCCTGCTGCTGCCCGCAGGCCGCCTCGGCGACCGCTTCGGCCCCAAGCCCGTCTACCTCACCGGACTCGCCGTGTTCACCGGCGCGTCCCTGTGGTGCGGCCTGTCGCAGGACATCGGGACGCTCATCGCGGCCCGCGCCGTCCAGGGCGTCGGAGCCGCGCTGCTGACCCCGCAGACGATGGCCGTGATCAGCCGCACCTTCCCGCCGGAGCGGCGCGCCGCCGCGATGAGCGTGTGGGGCGCCGTCGCCGGACTGGCCAACCTCCTCGGCCCGCTCCTCGGCGGCCTGGTCGTGGACCGGGCGGGCTGGGAGTGGATCTTCCACGCCAACATCCCGATCGGACTGGCCGGCCTCGCACTGGCCGTCCGGTACGTGCCCGTGCTGCCCACCCGCCCGCACCGCTTCGACACCGTCGGCATGGTCCTCGGCACCGTCGGCATGGCCGCGCTCGTCCTCGGCCTCCAGGAGGGCGGCAGCCGCGGCTGGACCGCCTGGACCTGGTCCGCCACGGCCGCCGGGCTCGCCGTCCTGGCCCTGTTCGTGGTCCACCAGACCCGCACCAAGGCCGATCCGCTGCTGCCGCTCGGCATCTTCCGCGACCGGACCTTCGTCGCCGCCTCGCTGGCGGTCGCCCTCGCCGCGGCCGCGGTGACGGCCGTGATGGTGCCGCTGTACCTGTACCTGGAGGAGGCCCGCGCGCTGTCCGGGACGGGGGCGGGTGCCGTGCTCGCGCCGATGGCCGTGGCCGCCATCGTCTTCGTCCCCCTCGTCGGCCTGTTCGGCGACCGCCTCCACCCGCGCACGGTGCCGCTCGTCGGGCTCGTGCTGTTCGCCGCCTCCCTCGCCGCGTTCGCGGCGCTCATGACCCTCGACCTGCCGCTCGGCTGGTTCCTGGCCGTCGCGGCCCTCACCGGGCTCGCCAACGCCTGCATCTGGCCGTCGCTGGCCGTGGCCGCCACCCTGCGGCTCCCGGCCGACCGGGCGGGCGCGGGCTCGGGCGCGTACAACGCCCTCCGGCAGGTGGGTTCCGTCCTCGGCAGCGCCGCGATCGGCGCCGTCCTGGCCTCCCGGCTGGCCGCCCACGGCCTGACGGAGGGCCTGACGCCGGCGGCCGGGGGCACCGGAGGTCCCGCCCGCCCCGCGCTGAGCACCGCCCTGGCCGAGACGGTGTACCTGCCCGCCGGGCTCCTGCTCCTCGGGGCGCTCGCCGCCTCACTGATCGTCCGTTCGAGCCCGCCGCCCCGGCAGCCGGACGGTTCAGCCTCTTCCTCCCTGGCGGTGACCCCATGACGGGCCAGACCACGGTCCACCTGTTCTTCAGCCTCGCCGCGCTCCTGGCGGTGGCCAAGCTGTTCGGCGCGCTCGCCCGCGCCGTGCGGCAGCCGCCGGTGGTCGGCGAGATCGTCGCCGGTGTCCTGTGCGGCCCGCTGGTCCTGCCCGAGTCCGTACGCGCGGTCCTGATCCCGAAGGACGTGGCGCCGCTGCTCTCGGCGCTCGCCGCGGTGGGCCTCGCCCTCTTCATGTTCGTCGTGGGCTACGAGCTGGAGCACACCCTGCTGCGCGGCCGCCGGCGCGCCGCGCTCGGCGTCGCGGTCGGCTCGGTCCTGGTGCCGCTGGTCGTCGGCGTCCTGGTCGCGCTGCCGCTCGCCGCCCGGTACGCCCCCGGCTCCCACACCGGCTTCGTGCTCTTCCTGGGCATCGCCATGTCCGTCACGGCCTTCCCCGTCCTGGCGAGGATCCTCGCCGACCGCGGCCTCACCAACGGCCCCCTCGGCGGCCTCGCCCTGGCGGCCGCGGCCGTCGGCGACCTGGTCGCCTGGGTGGGCCTGGCCGGCGTGGCCGCGCTGACCGCCGACGGCGAGCAGTGGCGGATCGCCCTCCTCCCGGTCTACGTCCTGCTCCTCCTCTGCGCCGTACGCCCCCTGCTGAAGCGGGTGCTGACCCACTGGGCCGAGCGGCCGTCCGCACCGGCCGCGCTCTTCCCGCTCCTCGTCTCCGGGCTGCTGCTGTCGTGCGCGGCCACCGAGTGGATGGGCGTGCACTACATCTTCGGCGCCTTCGCCTTCGGCGCGGTCATGCCGCGGGCCGGCCTGGAGAAGCTCCGCGACCGCCTGATCCACACGGCGGACCAGGCCGGGACGCTGCTGCTGCCGCTGTACTTCGTGGTGGCGGGGGCGAAGGTGAGCCTGGACGGCTTCGGCGCCTCCACCCTCGTCACGCTCCTCACCCTGCTGACCGTCGCCGTGGCGGCGAAGGCGGCCGGCGTGTACGCGGGAGCCCGCCTCTCGGGCCTGGACCACCAGTCGGCGCTGCCGCTCTCGATCCTCATGAACGTCCGCGGCCTCACGGAGATCGTCATCCTCTCCGTCGGCCTCGAACTCGGCCTGATCGACGGGACCGTCTACTCGATGATGGTCGTCATGGCCGTCGTGACCACGGCGATGGCCGGCCCCCTCCTCGCCGCCGCCCCGCCGCCTCCCGAAGAGGCCCCCCTTCCCGCCCCCGCCCCCCTCACCCATGCGACGGCCGACGAGACCGTAGGAATCGGACGATGAACCTGTACGAGCACGTGGACCAGTACTGCGAACGGGCCTCGGCCGCCTTCTGGGCCGAACCCGTCAACGCGCTGAGCAACCTCTCCTTCGCCGTCGCCGCGTGGGCGATCTGGCGGATGCTGGCCCGCCACCGCGCCGGCCCGGCCGGCCGGAAAGCCCCGGTGAGCATCGCCTTCACGGTGCCGCTCGCCGCCTCCATCAGCCTGGGCAGCTTCGCCTTCCACACCCTCGGCACCCGCTGGGCGCAGGTCCTCGACGTCGCGCCGATCGCCCTCTTCGTCCTGTGGTTCCTGGGCAGTTACCTGCACTGGTTCCACGGCCTGTCCCGCTCCCGCGCCTTCCTCGGCGTGCTGGCGTTCATCGCCTTCCTGGCCGCGTTCATCGTCGTCGTGGGCCCGTACGTCCCCAACAAGTCGGGTACGTACGTCCCGGTGCTGCTCCTCCTCGCGGCCCTGACCGTGGTCCTGCGCACCTCGCCCCGCCCCGAACTCCGCACGCACGCGGGCACGTTCGCCCTCGCCACCGTGGCCTTCACCGGCGCGCTGCTCGCCCGCACGGCCGACGAGTCCGTCTGCGCCGACTTCCCGCTGGGCACCCACTTCCTGTGGCACCTCCTGGACGGCCTGGTGGTCTACCTGGCGTCCCTGGCCCTGGTCCGCCACTGGAAGACCCGGACGTCCGTCACCCCCACCCCCGCCGAAGGCCCCGAGCGTGCTCCCAGCCCCCGGTGAATGCCACCTCTGGCTGACCCCGGTCCGCCCGCCCCGCGACTGGCCCCGCCTCCTCGCCCCCGAGGAGGCGGCCCGGGCGACCGCCCTGCCCCCCGGCCCGCCCCGCGACACCTACACGACGTCCCGGGCGGCCCAACGCCTCCTGGCCGCCCACTACGTGGGTACGCCGCCCGCCCAGGTGCGCATCGACCGCACCTGCCACCACTGCGGCGCCGACCACGGCCGCCCGCGCTGGCTCACGGCGACCCCCCTGGACTACTCGGTGGCGCACACCGCCCACTGGATCCTGATCGCCGTCGTGGCGCGGGGCCTGGTGGGCGTCGACATGGAGGAACTCCGCACCACCCCGCCCTCCCCCCGCCTGGTGGCGAAATCCCTCGCCGCCCCGGAACGCGACCTCCTGGCGGCCACCCCGCCCCCCGACCGTCCGACCGCCTTCGCCCGCCTGTGGACCCGCAAGGAGGCGGCCACCAAACTCACCGGCCACGGCCTGGCCACCCCCTTCGCCTCCCTCGACACCACGACCCCCCTCCTGGCCCACCCCCGGTTCCCCACCCCCCTCCACCTCCAGGACCTCCCCGTCCCCGCCCCCCACCACCTGTCCTCCCTGGCCACCACCCACCCGACCACCCCCGCCCCGCCCCGCCGGCTGGCCTCCCTGTCCGCCTGAACGGGAGCGTGCGGCACCGGGGACGGAGGGGAGGCCGGTCAGCGGCTCCGCGAGCCGTCGAGCTCCTTCGGGCCGTAGAGGGCCGCGGCCTCTCCCGTGGCCAGGGCCCAGTAGCGGTCGCCGTAGGACCAGTGCCACCACTCCGTGGGGTAGTTCACCAGCCCCGCGGCCGCGAGGACGCCGCCCAGCAGCTCGCGGCGGGCGCGGGCCTCCTCGCCGATGCCGGGGGCGTGGGTGTAGCAGGCGCCCGCGCTCTCCTCCGGGTCCGCGTTCATGCGCGTGCCCAGGTCCAGTTCGTGCCCGTCGGCATCGGCGAGGGTGAGGTCGACGGCCGCGCCGGCGCTGTGCGGGGCGATGTCGGGAGGTGACACGTACCGGCTCGCCGCCGAGTGGATCCGGTCGGCGGACCATTCGGGATGGGCGGCTCGCAGCTCACCGGCGTACTCCTCGAAGTACTCCCGCTGGAGGGACGGGGGCCGGTAGCCCTCGACGAACAGCAGCCGCAGGCCCGCCGGAAGCAAGGTCTGGGCCGTGACCAGCCGCGCCAGCACGCCTTCCCGCAGATGGGCGAAGGCGTCCGCCGGGTCCTGCTTGCGGGTGTCGACGAGCAGGCGCCCGTCGCGGCGGACGTCGACGAGGCGTTCCCCGGACTCGACCACGGGGACGGCTGCGACCCTGGGGTCCGCCATCAGCACGATCTCGGGTATCGGCGTCGGTATCGGGGCGGGCGGCCATGCGGAGGTTCCGGGTTCGGTCATGGAGGGGAACCTATCGGCGCCGCCGGACCGCAACCGGGACCGGTCCGGCGCGCGTGTCGATGATCTGAGACGTGCGAAGCGAGAAGCGTCGTCGCCCGTAAGGCCGTTGCGGGGTCAGATCCGTGCGGCCGAGAGGATCTGGAGCCGTTCCATGCCGGATGAGACCACCCTCCCTCCCGTCACCGCCGAACGAGGGACGAGCGGGGAGCGGAGCAGCGCGGACCACGACCGGGTGCTCGACGCCTTCCGGCGCGAATGCGGCGCCCTCACCGCTGCCGTGGCCGGACTGTCCGAGGCGGAGTGGGACCTCCCGACGCGCTGCGCCCCCTGGTCCGTACGCGACCTGCTCGGGCACGTGTGCGTGGTGATCGACTGGCTCCCGGCGATGCTGGACGCACCGGCACCCTCCGCCGCGGAGATCTCCGCTGCGGACTACTACCGCCCCGACGACCGCTTCTCGGCGGGGACCAACGGCAAGCGGATCGCCCTGGCCCGGGACCGTGCGGCGCGGCCGGCGGACGGTGCCGCGTGCGCCGAGGACTTCGCCGCGACGTGGCGGCGGGCCGACCGGCTGTGCCGGACCCAGCCGGACGGCCGGACCGTGCGGACCCGCCACGGCGATGCCATGCTCCTGTCGGAGTTCCTCCGCACGCGCGTCGTGGAAGTCGCCGTCCACGGACTCGACCTGGCCGACGCGCTCGGACACGAGGCCTGGCTCACCCCGGCGGCCGGGGACGCCGTGGCGGAGCTGCTCCTCGGCGCGGAGCACGCCACGGCGGTCGACGACCTCGGGTGGAGCCGTCCCGACTTCCTGCGCAGGGCCACCGGCCGGGAGCCGCTGGACGCGGCGGAGGCCCTGCGGGTCGAACGGCTCGGCATCCGCTGGCTCGCCCTGGGCTGACGAGCGGTGAAGCGATCACGACGAAGCCCCAGGTCGCTGACCTGGGGCTTCGTGGAAGAGCGGATGACGGGAATCGAACCCGCGCTATAAGCCTACTGGCGCGCTGTGGCACGGCCGCTCGCTCGATGACCTCTCGGACCGGACTCCGCGGTGCCGTTCTGGCCAGGTAGAGCGGACGACCTGGGGGATCGGGTCGATGAGTGGCTTCGCGACTCGCTGTGGATGCCGAGTTGCGGGTTATCTCCTGAGGCCGGGATGTTTGACGCAAGGTGGGTCGTCGGTGGATGATTATTGCGTCTTCCCTCCCGCTTTCGGGATGAAAGGCGAAAGGAGAAGGCGATGGATCTGCTCTCCGTTCGTGAAGCGGCCATAGCTCTGGATGTCGATGATTCACGCGTTCGACAGTTGTTGCGTGACGGAAGGCTCCACGGGACGAGGGTCGGCGGGCGCTGGCTCGTCGATGGCGGTGCCGTACGGGACCGCAGGGAGCGCGGTGCTCGCCCTGGACGTCCGCTGTCGGCCCGTAACGCATGGGGTCTTCTGGCGGTACTCGCGGGTCAGTCCCCCGCGGGGCTATCCGATGCGGAGAAGTCCCGCGTTGTGAGGCGGCTGCGCAACATGGCTGCGCACGACCAGCTGCCTGTGGTGCGCCTGCGGGAACTCCTCCAGGCGCGGGCAGAAACACGTCAGTATCGGGTGCACTCGGGCTTGCTTCGGACAATCCTGGCTCACCCGGACGTGGTGCGGGCCGGTGTGAGTGCCACCGGGGACGTGGGTGCCGACTACGTGGCGCCGGGGCGGGCCGAGGTTTATGTGCGTCCCGGCAAGGTGGGCGAGCTGGCAGCGGAGTTCGGCATGGTCCGTGATCACGAACGAGGCAACCTGGTGGTTCGGGTTCCTCCCGCCGACGCATGGCCTTTCCTCGCCTCGATCACGGGTGCTGCGCCTTCCTCCGTGGTGGCCGCCGACCTGCTCGACATCCATGAGGATCGCGCAGACGCGGCCGCGGCGGGGCTTCTGCGCCCGCTCCTGGCTCACTGCTCGCGGGCCGGGGATCGGCGCTCGTGACTGCCGGCATGCCTCACATCCGGCTGGAATCCGACCTGTTCACCAGGCCGCTGGTGGAGCTGTGGACCGTGCTGCTCGATCTGTCGGAGCAAGTGCCGAGCGCCTGGTCGCTCATTGGCGGGCAGATGGTGCTCCTCCACGGTCTGGAGCACGGACGGATCCCGCCGGCGGCCAGTGCAGACCTGGATGTCCTGGCCGATGTGCAGTCGGACCAACGGAGCCTGCGCCGCTTGGTCGACGCACTGGAGCGACTCGGCTTCGCCCCCGCAGGGATGTCTCCGCAGGGCAACCTGCTGCATCGGTACCACCGGGGTGAAGAGCCGGGCAGACTCGTGGTGGATCTTCTGGCTCCCGACAACCTCGGGCCTCGGGTAGACCTCACGACAACTCCACCCGGCCGTACGCTGGAAGTGCCGGGAGGCCGTCAGGCCGCGCAGCGGACCCAGGAGGTACCCGTCCGACTGGGACCGCGTACCGGCCGAATTCGCCGCCCCAGCCTGTTGGGGGCGATCGTTGCGAAGGCAGCCGCGGTGAGCATCAAGACTGCTCCGCCGGACCGTCACTACCGCGACCTGACCTTCCTGCTTTCGTTGCCCGCCAACCCGCTGGAACTCAAGGATCAACTCGAAAAGCGCGACCGCAAGAAGCTCGCTCTGGCCCAGGCCCTGCACGATCCGCACCATGCTGCCTGGCGTCAACTGCAGAGCGATGACGCCAAAGCGGATGGCCAGGCAATGTATGCCTTCTTGTCGCCTGCCACTGTATGAGGAGGTGGGGCACAGGTGGTGCACTGGCACCTGAATTGGTCTAGACAACGACGAAGCCCCAGGTCGCTGACCTGGGGCTTCGTGGAAGAGCGGATGACGGGAATCGAACCCGCGCTATAAGCTTGGGAAGCTCATGTTCTACCATTAAACTACATCCGCATTGCGGCCGGATGAGCCGGTCGCATGGTTGCACACTGTACCCCATGCGCCACGGGCGGCGTAGTTCGCCTCTCTTCGGTGGGTCGGAGTGCCGCGCGGAGGGTGTCCCCTTCATCCCCTAATGTGGCTGTCTTGTCCACCATGTGTGTAGGGGAAGGGACTTGATGGGTTCCGTGGAGCGCACCGTCGTCCGCTGTGCCGAAGGGCACGTGTTCAGTACCGCATCGTTTCCGCTTCAGCAGCTCGGGGCCGGGCGGATCGGGCCCGGGCGGCTCATCCGGTGTCCGCGGTGCGCGCGCTTGAGGCATGCGGTGCCGGTGGAGGTCCAGCAGCGCTGAGCTGGGTGAACCGGGTGGGCGCGGAACCGGTCCCGATTGGGGAGGTCCGCGCCCTCTGCGTATCGTGGGGGCGTGCTTCTCTCAGACAAGGACATCCGGGCCGAGATCGATGCCGGGCGGGTGCGCATCGACCCGTACGACGAATCCATGGTGCAGCCGTCCAGCATCGACGTGCGCCTCGACCGCTTCTTCCGGGTGTTCGAGAACCACCGCTACCCGCACATCGACCCCGCGATCGAGCAGCTCGATCTGACGCGGGAGGTGGAGCCGGAGGGCGACGAGGCGTTCATCCTGCACCCGGGCGAGTTCGTGCTCGCCTCGACCTACGAGGTCATCACCCTGCCGGACGACATCGCGTCGCGCCTGGAGGGGAAGAGTTCCCTCGGGCGGCTCGGGCTCGTCACGCACTCCACCGCCGGGTTCATCGACCCGGGGTTCTCGGGGCACGTGACGCTGGAGCTGTCGAACCTCGCGACGCTCCCCATCAAGCTGTGGCCGGGGATGAAGATCGGGCAGCTGTGCATGTTCCGGCTGAGCTCGCCCGCCGAGTTCCCGTACGGCAGCGAGCGTTACGGCTCCCGGTACCAGGGGCAGCGGGGGCCGACGGCGTCCCGCTCGTACATGAACTTCCATCGGACCCAGGTGTGAGGCGGTAGCCGGACATGAGTGAAGTACGCGAGAACCTGACGTACGAGGGCTTCGGGACGGCGATCCGCGAGCTCGCCCAGACCATCGCCGACGACGGGTACGAGCCCGACATCGTCCTGTCCATCGCGCGGGGCGGCGTCTTCGTCGCCGGCGGGCTCGCCTACGCGCTGGACTGCAAGAACATCCACCTCGTGAACGTGGAGTTCTACACCGGCGTCGGGACGACGCTGGAGATGCCGGTCATGCTGGCGCCCGTCCCGGACGCGATCGACTTCTCCGACAAGAAGGTCCTGATCACCGACGACGTCGCCGACACCGGCAAGACGCTGAAGCTGGTCCACGACTTCTGCATCGACCACGTCGCCGAGGTCCGCTCCGCCGTCATCTACGAGAAGTCCCACTCCCTCGTGAAGTGCGAGTACGTCTGGAAGAAGACGGACGAGTGGATCAACTTCCCGTGGTCCGTCGAGCCGCCCGTCGTCAAGCGCGAGGGCCAGGTCCTCGACGCCTGAGCCGGCGTTCAGTGCTCCTCTTCGACGTGGGCGTGGACGGCTCCGAGGATCGCCCGCAGGGCCGGGGGCGAGGCCCAGGGGGCCGTCGCGGCCGCCGCGCCGAGGAGGAGCGCTTCCTGTAGCTCCGCGCCCAGCGCGGCCAGCGCGGTCCGGCAGCCGTGCGGGTGCTCGGAGGCGACCCCCGCCCGCACCCCCTCGTCGAAGTCCTCGTACTCGCCCGATTCCAGCCACCACCAGAGCCGGTGGATCCTGCCGAACTTCAGCTCGGCCTCCCAGGGGGCCATCGGAAGCCGCTCGTAGTCCGCGGCCGGCTGCCGGTCATGGCGGCGGAGCGCCGCCGACAGCTGCCGGAGGAGAGCGGGGGCGGGGGTGTCCCCGGCCGCCTCGGCGAGCAGCGCGGCGAATCCGGCCGACAGGGTCGCCGGGTCCACCCGCTCCACCTCCTTCGAGATCAGGTCGAGCAGGGCGGCGACGGCGGGGAGCGGCATGGCCCAGTCGGCCTGCGGGGTCTCCCTGACGGTCCGGCAGAACCGCGCGATCTCGTCCTCCGGCGTCCTCGACGGATCGCGCCGGCAGGCGGCGGTCAGTTCCAGGAGCCGGGCGGCCGCGCTGTCGTGGAAGACCGCTCCGGTTTACGTCGTCATGGCGGGCATGGCCGGCATCGTAGGCGGACGAAGGCCCCCACCGGCTTTCCGGTGGGGGCCTTCGTGTGCGCGCGTGCGTGTGCGGGCTACAGCGTGCCCAGCTTGATCAGGCTCAGGAGGGCGACCAGCTGGATGGCGGAGGCGCCCAGCGCCTTGGGCCAGGGGAGGTCGTGGGAGCGGCTGATCATGAGGGTGAAGAGGGCGCCGGCGGCGAGCCAGGTGGCCCAGCCGATGACCTGCACCAGGCCGTTCTCGCCGCCCAGGAAGAGGGCGAAGAGGAGGCGGGGGGCGTCCGTCAGGGACATGATCAGCATGGAGAGGCCGACCGTGGGCTGCCAGGCGCCGTCGCCGCCGAGCTGGCGGGCGAGGGTGTGGGTGACCGCGCCGAGGATCAGGCCGGCGAGGACGAAGCCGACGCCCGTCATCAGGACGTACGGGATCGTGCTGGAGATCGTCGCGTTCAGCACCTCCTCGCGGGCCTGGTCGAAGCCGAAGATCGCCAGCAGTCCGTAGAGGAAGGTGACGATCAGCGCCGGGCCCCAGACCGCGTGGTCGCGCATCCGGAGGAAGGTGTCCGCCGGGCGCAGCACGATGCCGCTCAGGAGGGCCTTCCAGGGCAGGCGGGGGCCGACGGGGACGGGCGGGGCCTGGTAGGCGCCCGCCTGGCCGTAGGGATCGTCGACGCTGAACATCTGGGTGTGGCCCGGGTTGTTCGCCGTCGCCGCGTGGTGCTGCGCGTGCGGGTCGCCGAAGTACTCCGGCTCTCCGTACGGCTGCTGCTGTGGCTGTTGCTGCCACTGCTGCTGCGGGTGCGCCTGAGGGGGCGCGTTGTACCCGTACGGCGCCTGCTGCGGTCGATGCTGTTGCTGCGGGGGGCGGTTGTCCCGGCCGCGTCCGTTCCTGAATCCAGCCACGTCAATGAACGTACCCGGTTCCGCGGCGGCCTCGCGCCTTCCGTGCCGACCTGTGACATCCCCTAGGGGTCACGGGGTCGCGGAAAGGCCGTGCGGCCGCTGTTACAAAACGGATGTATCGCCTCAATGTGGGGTCCGTAGCTTCGGGGGGTCAGCAGCGAAACCCCTCTGGAGTTCTCCATGCTTCTCAACCGCCGTACCCGTGTCCTGCGCACCGCCGCCGTCGCCACCGGCACCTCCGTCGCCCTCCTCCTCCCGGCGGCCGCCGCCTTCGCCGACGACGGCGGCGCCCCCCAGGACCGGCGGGCGGCCGCGCGGGACCAGGTCTCCGACTGGCCGCTGGCCGACGGGTCCACCGCCTGGGTGCGGCAGACCGGCGGGGGCTCGTACAGCGCCGACATCGTGGGGCGGGACGGCGTGCCGATCGGCAGCCTGACCAGTACGGGGGGACAGCCCGCGTACGGGGAGAACAACGGGCTCCACATCGTCCTCCAGCCGGACGGCACGGTCAGCTCCTGGACGGAGGACGTCCCGGCGCCCGTACCGACCCCGAAGCCCCAGCCGAAGCCGCAGCCCAAGCCCCGGACAAAGCCCCAGCCCAAGCCCCGGCCGAAGCCGCAGCCGCAGCCCGCCCCGCACCGCCTGAACGCGCAGATCAAGCTCCCCGACGGCACCGTCGCCACCTTCGCCAGGCACACCGGGAACGGGCCCCGCGTCCAGGTGTCCCTGACGAACGACAAGCGGATCGCCACCGTCGACGCCCGGCACCCCACCGCCCGGCACCGCGGCTGGACCTACGAGCTCGCCGTGCAGCCCGGCCGGCACGCGTACCGCTTCGTCGTCGTCGACACCCCGAAGCAGGGCGGCAACAGCTGGGTCTACGACCTGGACGGCAAGCTCGTCGCGAAGTACCGCGCCCAGAAGGGGTGAGGGTGCGCGAAAGGGCCGCCCCACACCAGGTGGGGCGGCCCTTTCCCATGGTCCTACGCGACCGGCTCCGGCTCCTCCGCCGGGGCCTCCGGCTCGGGGTCGACCGGGGTCTTCACCGAGTCGAGCAGCAGCTGGGCCACGTCGACGACCTGGAGGCTCTCCTTGGCCTTGCCGTCGTTCTTCTTGCCGTTCACGGAGTCCGTGAGCATGACGAGGCAGAACGGGCAGGCGGTGGAGACGATGTCCGGGTTGAGGGACAGGGCCTCGTCGACGCGCTCGGTGTTGATGCGCTTGCCGATCCGCTCCTCCATCCACATCCGGGCACCACCGGCGCCGCAGCAGAAGCCGCGCTCCTTGTGGCGGTGCATCTCCTGCTGGCGCAGGCCCGGGACGGCCGACATGATCTCGCGCGGCGGCGTGTAGACCTTGTTGTGACGGCCCAGGTAGCACGGGTCGTGGTAGGTGATCAGGCCGTCGACCGGGGTCACCGGGACCAGCTTGCCCTCGTCGATGAGGTGCTGGAGCAGCTGGGTGTGGTGGATGACCTCGTACTCGCCGCCGAGCTGCGGGTACTCGTTGGCGATGGTGTTGAAGCAGTGCGGGCAGGTCGAGACGATCTTCTTCGCCGACTTCGGCTTCTTCGTCGACTCGTCCTCGTCGTCCTCGCCGAACGCCATGTTCAGCATCGCGACGTTCTCCTGGCCGAGCTGCTGGAACAGCGGCTCGTTGCCCAGGCGGCGGGGGGAGTCACCGGTGCACTTCTCGTCGCCGCCCATGATCGCGAACTTGACGCCCGCGATGTGCAGCAGCTCGGCGAAGGCCTTGGTGGTCTTCTTGGCGCGGTCCTCCAGGGCACCGGCGCAGCCGACCCAGTAGAGGTAGTCGACCTCGGAGAGGTCCTCGATGTCCTTGCCGACGATCGGGACCTCGAAGTCGACCTCCTTGGTCCACTCGACGCGCTGCTTCTTGGCGAGACCCCAGGGGTTGCCCTTCTTCTCCAGGTTCTTCAGCATCGTGCCGGCCTCCGACGGGAAGGCGGACTCGATCATGACCTGGTAGCGGCGCATGTCGACGATGTGGTCGATGTGCTCGATGTCGACCGGGCACTGCTCGACGCAGGCGCCGCAGGTGGTGCAGGACCACAGGACGTCGGGGTCGATGACGCCGTTCTCCTCGGCGGTGCCGATGAGCGGGCGCTCGGCCTCGGCCAGGGCCGCGGCGGGGACGTCCTTCAGCTGCTCCTCGGAGGCCTTCTCGTTGCCCTCCATGTCCTTGCCGCCGCCGGCGAGCAGGTACGGCGCCTTGGCGTGGGCGTGGTCCCGGAGGGACATGATGAGGAGCTTGGGGGAGAGCGGCTTGCCGGTGTTCCAGGCGGGGCACTGCGACTGGCAGCGGCCGCACTCGGTGCAGGTGGAGAAGTCGAGCAGGCCCTTCCAGGAGAACTGCTCGACCTGGGAGACGCCGTAGACGTCGTCCTCGCCCGGGTCCTCGAAGTCGATCGGCTTGCCGCCGGTCGTCATCGGCTGGAGCGCGCCGAGCGCGGTCGCGCCGGTGGCGTTGCGCTTGAACCAGATGTTCGGGAAGCCGAGGAAGCGGTGCCAGGCGACGCCCATGTTGGTGTTCAGCGAGACCACGATCATCCAGATGAACGAGGTGCTGATCTTCACCATGGCGGTGAAGTAGATGAGCGTCTGGAGCGTGGAGAGCGACAGGCCCTTGAAGGCCAGGACGAGCGGGTACGAGGCGAAGTACGCGGCCTCGTAGTGCTCGACGTGGTGGATCGCGCCCTCCAGGCCGCGCAGCACGTAGATCGCGAGGCCGATGGTGAGGATCACGTACTCGACGAAGTACGCCTGGCCGGCCTTGGAGCCGGCGAAGCGGGACTTGCGTCCGGCGCGCGAGGGCAGGCTCAGCAGGCGGATGACCATCAGCACGGCGATGCCGAGGATCGTCATGACGCCGATGAACTCGATGTAGAGCTCGAACGGCAGGAAGCCGCCGATGATCGGCAGGGTCCAGTCGGCCTGGAAGAGCTGGCCGAAGGCCTGTGCGAGGGTCGGCGGCAGGGTCAGGAAGCCGACCGCGACGAACCAGTGCGCGAAGCCGACGATGCCCCAGCGGTTCATCCGGGTGTGGCCCAGGAACTCCCGGACCAGGGTGACGCTGCGCTGGTAGGGGTTGTCCGTACGGGTGCCGGCCGGGACCGGCTGGCCGAGCTTGAAGTAGCGGACGAACTGGCCGATGGCGCGAGCGAGCAGGGCAACGCCGACCACGGTCAGCGTCAGCGACACGATGATCGCGGCGAGTTGCATGACGGGCTCCTCGGGCGGGCCTGGGGCGCGGCGGGGGCGGCCTGTGCTCGCCTCGCCCTCACTCTCGCCTTGAGCCTACTAAGCGGTAACTTAATTGGTCCGTGCTGAGATTACCGGTTCCCGGCGCCGCGCTGTAGCGGCCCTCGCGGTGATCTGTGTCGCTCAGGCAAGCCTTGCCGCGCGGGCGGAGGCGCGACGGAGACGACGTCGGCGGACTGCTGGAAGCGTACGCGCCAGAACGGCGAGATCCATGCCGAGCCAGTGGTGGTCCACATAGTGGAGGTCGAGCAGCTCGCGCTCCTCCCAGGGCAGGTCGGAGCGGCCGCTGATCTGCCAGGGACCCGTCAGCCCGGGGCGGACGGAGAGCCGGCGCCGCGCCTCGCCCGTGCACTCGGGGTGGCCGGGGGCGAGCGGGCACGGCCCGACGAGCGACATCTCGCCCCGGACGACGTGCAGCAGCAGCGGCAGCGCGGCCAGCGGGCCGCGGGTGCGCAGGGTCAGCATCGTGAAGGGCCGGCCGCGCAGCCCCGCCCTCGTGCGGCGGCGCAGGACGGGCCCCTCCCGGGCGAGCGAGAGCGAGAGCGCGGCCGCGCCGAGCAGGGGGGAGAGCAGGACGAGCAGGGCCGTGCCGCCGAAGAGGTCGAAGGCCCGCTTGAGGTCGAAGGTGCGGTGCCTGTGCTGCGTACGGTTCGCCGTCATGCCCCGGACCCCTCCGGCTGAGATGATGGGATGTTCGTGGAATATGCCCGCTTTGCCCGACACGGGGCACCGGGACTCTGCCACTTCTCGCACCGCGCGTCAGGGACCGACGCGCTTTCCGCGTCTCTTTGAGTGGTCGGACCGGCGAAGAGTTGAGTCGACACGACTCAGCTCTGTTGACGTCGCGGATCCCGTCATGCATCCTTGAGTCAGTTCCACTCAAGTCAGTCAGCTGGAGGAATCGAAATGGCACGTGCGGTCGGCATCGACCTGGGTACGACTAACTCCGTCGTCAGCGTTCTGGAAGGCGGCGAGCCCACCGTCATCACCAACGCCGAGGGCGCCAGGACCACGCCGTCCGTCGTCGCCTTCGCGAAGAACGGCGAGGTGCTCGTCGGCGAGGTCGCCAAGCGTCAGGCGGTCACCAACGTCGACCGGACCATCCGGTCCGTGAAGCGTCACATGGGCACCGACTGGAAGATCGAGCTGGACGGGAAGAACTTCAACCCGCAGCAGATGTCCGCCTTCATCCTCCAGAAGCTGAAGCGCGACGCCGAGGCCTACCTGGGCGAGAAGGTCACCGACGCGGTCATCACCGTGCCGGCGTACTTCAACGACTCCGAGCGCCAGGCCACCAAGGAGGCCGGCGAGATCGCGGGCCTCAACGTCCTGCGCATCGTCAACGAGCCGACCGCGGCCGCCCTGGCCTACGGCCTCGACAAGGACGACCAGACGATCCTCGTCTTCGACCTCGGTGGCGGCACCTTCGACGTGTCCCTCCTGGAGATCGGCGACGGCGTCGTCGAGGTGAAGGCCACCAACGGCGACAACCACCTCGGTGGCGACGACTGGGACCAGCGCGTCGTCGACTACCTGGTGACCCAGTTCAAGAACGGTCACGGCGTCGACCTGTCCCTCGACAAGATGGCGCTCCAGCGTCTGCGCGAGGCGGCCGAGAAGGCGAAGATCGAGCTCTCCTCCTCGACCGAGACCTCCATCAACCTCCCGTACATCACGGCCTCCGCCGAGGGCCCGCTGCACCTGGACGAGAAGCTCACCCGCGCCCAGTTCCAGCAGCTGACCTCGGACCTCCTGGAGCGCTGCAAGGTCCCGTTCCACAACGTCATCAAGGACGCGGGCATCGCCCTCTCCGAGATCGACCACGTGGTCCTGGTCGGCGGCTCGACCCGCATGCCGGCCGTCGCCGAGCTCGTCAAGGAGCTGACCGGTGGCAACGAGGCCAACAAGGGCGTGAACCCGGACGAGGTCGTCGCCATCGGCGCCGTCCTCCAGGCCGGTGTCCTCAAGGGCGAGGTCAAGGACGTCCTGCTCCTCGACGTCACCCCGCTGTCCCTCGGCATCGAGACCAAGGGCGGCATCATGACCAAGCTCATCGAGCGCAACACCACGATCCCGACCAAGCGGTCCGAGATCTTCACGACGGCCGAGGACAACCAGCCGTCCGTGCAGATCCAGGTCTACCAGGGCGAGCGCGAGATCGCGGCGTACAACAAGAAGCTCGGCATGTTCGAGCTGACCGGCCTCCCGCCGGCCCCGCGCGGCGTCCCGCAGATCGAGGTCGCCTTCGACATCGACGCCAACGGCATCATGCACGTGACCGCGAAGGACCTGGGCACGGGCAAGGAGCAGAAGATGACCGTCACCGGCGGCTCCTCGCTGCCGAAGGACGAGGTCGACCGCATGCGCCAGGAGGCCGAGCAGTACGCGGACGAGGACCACCGCCGCCGCGAGGCCGCCGAGTCCCGCAACCAGGGCGAGGCGCTCGTCTACCAGACCGAGAAGTTCCTCAAGGACAACGAGGACAAGGTCCCGGGCGAGGTGAAGTCCGAGGTCGAGGCCGCCGTCGCCGAGCTGAAGGAGAAGCTCAAGGGCGAGGACGCCGCCGAGATCCGCACCGCCACCGAGAAGGTCGCCGCCGTCTCGCAGAAGCTCGGCCAGGCGATGTACGCGGACGCCCAGGCCGCCCAGGCCGGCGCCCCCGCCGGTGAGGCCAAGGCCGACGACGACGTCGTCGACGCCGAGATCGTCGACGACGAGCCCAAGAAGGACGGCCAGGCGTGAGCGAGGAGACCGCGGGCTTCGAGGAGAAGCCCGACGTCCCCTCCGGCGACGCCGCCGAGGCCGCCGAGTCCACCGAGGACGCGGCGGCCCCGGCCGGGGACGTGACGGACAC
Source organism: Streptomyces sp. NPDC047974 (assembly GCF_040653375.1). Classification (NCBI taxonomy): domain Bacteria; kingdom Bacillati; phylum Actinomycetota; class Actinomycetes; order Kitasatosporales; family Streptomycetaceae; genus Streptomyces; species Streptomyces sp. NPDC047974. Next base: position 52,790 of record NZ_JBEZNU010000022.1, on the reverse strand, counting down.
GGCTCTCCTGGCGCAGCTGGACCAGGCCCGCACGGCGCTCTCCGAGCGGACCGCGGACCTCCAGCGGCTCCAGGCCGAGTACCAGAACTACCGGCGCCGGGTCGAGCGGGACCGGGTCACGGTCAAGGAGATCGCGGTCGCGAGCCTCCTGTCCGACCTGCTCCCGGTCCTCGACGACATCGGCCGGGCCCGGGACCACAGCGAACTGGTGGGCGGCTTCAAGTCGGTCGCCGAGTCGCTGGAGACCGTCGTCGCCAAGATGGGGCTCCAGCAGTTCGGCAAGGAGGGCGAGCCCTTCGACCCGACGATCCACGAGGCCCTGATGCACTCGTACGCGCCGGACGTCACCGAGACGACCTGCGTCGCGATCCTGCAGCCGGGGTACCGGATCGGCGAGCGGACCATCCGGCCCGCCCGCGTGGCCGTCGCCGAGCCCCAGCCGGGGGCGCAGGGCAAGACGGAGGAGTCCGAGGACTCCGAGAAGGACAGCGAGTAGAAGGCCACACCCGCGTGCGGGAGGAGGGACGTCGATGAGCACGAAGGACTTCGTCGAGAAGGACTACTACAAGGTCCTCGGCGTCCCCAAGGACGCCACCGAGGCCGAGATCAAGAAGGCGTACCGGAAGCTCGCCCGCGAGAACCATCCGGACGCCAACAAGGGCGACGCCAAGGCCGAGGAGCGCTTCAAGGAGATCTCCGAGGCGAACGACGTCCTCGGCGACCCCAAGAAGCGCAAGGAGTACGACGAGGCGCGCGCGCTCTTCGGGAACGGCGGCTTCCGGGCCGGCGGCCCCGGGGGCGGCGGCTCGTTCAACTTCGACCTGGGCGACCTCTTCGGGGGCGCCCAGGGCGGGGCCGGCGGCTTCGGCGGCGGCGGTGGTGGCATCGGGGACGTCTTCGGCGGCCTGTTCAACCGCGGCGGCGGCGCGGGTGCCCGCACCCAGCCCCGGCGCGGCCAGGACATCGAGTCCGAGGTGACGCTCAGCTTCACCGAGGCGATCGAGGGCGCGACCGTGCCCCTGCGGATGTCCAGCCAGCAGCCCTGCACGGCCTGTTCGGGCACCGGCGACAAGAACGGCACGCCCCGGGTGTGCCCGACCTGCGTCGGCACCGGCCAGGTCTCGCGCGGCAGCGGCGGCGGCTTCTCGCTGACCGACCCGTGCGTGGACTGCAAGGGCCGCGGCCTGATCGCCGAGAACCCCTGCGAGGTCTGCAAGGGCTCCGGCCGGGCCAAGTCCTCGCGGACCATGCAGGTCCGGATCCCGGCGGGCGTCTCCGACGGCCAGAAGATCCGGCTGCGCGGCAAGGGAGCCCCGGGCGAGCGCGGCGGGCCCAACGGCGACCTGTTCGTCGTGGTGCACGTCGACGCCCACCCGGTCTTCGGGCGCAAGGACGACAACCTCACCGTCACGGTGCCGGTCTCCTTCGTGGAGGCGGCGCTCGGCGGCGAGATCAAGGTCCCGACGCTCGGCGGCCCCGCGGTCACGCTCAAGCTGCCCGCGGGCACCCCGAACGGCCGGACCATGCGCGCCCGCGGCAAGGGCGCGGTCCGCAAGGACGGCACGCGCGGCGACCTGCTGGTGACGGTGGAGGTCGCGGTGCCGACGGAGCTGGACGACAAGGCCCGCGAGGCCCTGGAGACCTACCGCGAGGCGACCGCCTCGACGGACCCCAGGGCGCAGCTGTTCGAGGCGGCGAAGGGAGCCTGACGCGGTGGACGGACGCAGACGCAACCCGTACGAACTGACCGACGAGACCCCGGTGTACGTCATCTCGGTGGCGGCCCAGCTGTCCGGGCTGCATCCGCAGACCCTGCGCCAGTACGACCGCCTGGGGCTGGTGTCCCCGGACCGCACGGCCGGCCGGGGCCGGCGCTACTCGGCCCGCGACATCGAACTGCTCCGCCAGGTGCAGCAGTTGTCGCAGGACGAGGGCATCAACCTCGCCGGCATCAAGCGCATCATCGAGCTGGAGAACCAGGTCGCGGCGCTCCAGTCCCGGATCTCCGAGCTCTCGGCGGCCGTCGAGGGCGCGGCCGCCGCGATGCGCCAGCGCGAGGCCCAGGTGCACGCCTCGTACCGGCGTGATCTGGTGCCGTACACCGACGTGCAGCAGACCAGCGCGCTGGTGGTCTGGCGTCCGGCGCCGAAGCGCGGCGAGTAGCCGCACGCGCCACGGCTCATGAGGGCCCC
>NZ_JBEZNU010000022.1:46397-50502 GCF_040653375.1 Streptomyces sp. NPDC047974 | reverse complement strand
GTCGTACACCGACGTGCAGCAGACCAGCGCGCTGGTGGTCTGGCGTCCGGCGCCGAAGCGCGGCGAGTAGCCGCACGCGCCACGGCTCATGAGGGCCCCTCCCCGCCCGGGGAGGGGCCTTCGGCGCGTCCGGGACGGTCAGGTGTCCCGTTCGAGGAGGCCGGAGCGGGCGATGAGGTAGCCGAGCTGGGCCCGGCTGCCGCTGCCCAGGGTGGCCGCCAGCTTCGCTATGTGCGCCCGGCAGGTGCGGACGTTCATGCCGAGCCGCCGCGCGATGGCCTCGTCGACGTGGCCCTCGACGAGGAGCCGGGCGATGGAGCGCTGGACGCCGCTGATCCCGCTGAGCTGCGGCTGGTAGGTGACCGGGGCGTCCAGGGGCGTCGCCTGGAGCCAGAACTGGTCGAAGACGCCGCCGAGGTACTCCACGAGCCCCTGGTGGCGCAGTTCGAGGGCGATGGTGCGGTCGCGGCTGGCCGGGACGAAGGCGACCTTGCGGTCGACGATGATGAGCCGGTCGATGATCTCCTCCAGCGTGCGGACCTCGACCTCGGAGCCGATGCGTTCCAGGTACGCCAGGGTGATGGGCTGGTGGCGCGCGGTGTGCTGGTACAGCGTGCGCATCCGGATGCCCCGGCCGAGCAACGGCCGTACCCGGCGCAGGGCTTCTCCGAAGGTCTGGGCACTGCGGCCCTTCCCCGGCTGTACGGTGAGCAGCTCCGAGGTGCATTCGGCGACGGCGCGGTCCAGGCTGTCGTTGATCCGCTCCAGTCCTTCGAGGACGGTGATGGCGTGGGTCATCGAGGGGTCGCGGGCGCCGAGGGCCATGAAGGGTTCGAAGGCGTCGGCGAGGGTGACGGTCATCCGCCGGCGCTCCTGTATCTCCTTCTCCAGCGGGTCCAGGAGCCGGGCGAGGGCGGCCGTCGGGGCCACGGGACGGAGCCATTCGGCGTCGTCGGGGTCGGGACGCAGCAGGTCCAGGTCCATCAGGCAGGGCGCGGGCGAGATCTCGGAACGGGCGATCCTGCCCTCTCTGAGGGCCTCCGAGTAGAGCCGAGTGCCCGGTTCGCACAGGTCTGCGTGCGTGTGAGAATGCACCTTTTGGTCAGGTTCTATCCGCATACGTACACCCCCAGGCTCTTGCATTACAGGAACATGATGCATTGGGCGAGTGGTGGAAACGGGATGAGTGAGCGATCGTCGTGACTTGCGGGGGAGCAGGTAGTTACACACCTTCGAGTGAGGTTGCTCGGTCATGTCCAAGAAGCTCATACGCACCGTAGTCGGTGCCGCGCTGATGGCTGCTGCAGCTGTGGGCGCTGTCTCGATGGCCCAGGACCCGGGGTGGGGTTCGCAGACGCAGGTCGTCAGGGCCGACCCGGGCTGGGGTCTGCTGCAGCCGACGGTCGCCGATCCCGGGTGGGGTGTGGCGCCGGCCGCCGACCCCGGTTGGGGGTCCGTCAGGGCATGACGGTTCCCGAAGACCCTCGTTTCCGTCGCGAGATGGCGAGTGCCTACCGGTCGGGGTGGCACTTCATCGACCTCGTCACCGCGGTGCCGCGCCGTGGCGAGTCGTTGAAGGTCACCCTCTTCGGTGAGCCGATCGTCGTCGTCCGCGGGGACGACGAGGACATCCGTGCCTACCGGTGCCTTCGCCGCCCACGCGGTGCCCCTCAGCCCGTCCGCTGTGCCATCCGGTACGGCATGATCTTCGTCAACTTGGACCAGCGCGACCACCAGCCGGTCGAGGCGCGGTTCGAATCCGAGACCATCTCCGCCACCCCCCGCAGTGCCTGAGCGATTCCCCCGTCGTTGTAGATCGCTCAGGTGCTTCCCCCACACAACGGCGCCATCGCGGACCTGAACCGCGATGGCGCCGTTGTGCTTTTCCGGGTCCGCGCTCAGGCGCGGCCCATCGCCCGGGTGAGGGCGATCTCGATGACGACCCGGTCGGGGTTGGGCGTCGGGGTGCGGCCGTAGCGCTCGGCGTACCGCGCCACCGCGTCGGCGACCTCCGCCTCCTCCGTGCGGATCCGGGCGACGCCCTCCAGGGTGGCCCAGCGCCCCTTGTCGACCTGGCAGACCGCGACCCGCGCGCCCTCCGCGCCCGCCGCCAGGACGTTGGCGACCTTCCTGCTGTGCTTGTTGGTGATCACCCGCGCCAGACCGTGCTCGGGGTCGTACGTGACGCCGACGGCCACCACGTGCGGGGTGCCGTCCGGGCGCGGGGTGGTCAGCGTGCACATGTGGTACTCGCGCCAGAAGCCGATGTACGAGTCCGTGGGGTTCCTCGGGTCAGTCGCCATGCCCGGAAACTACCCCCGCCGTTCGCCCCTCCGATACCTTGAGCGGAATAGACTCAACTTTATGTACGCTGTAGGAGTCAGACAATGAGAAGCACCCAGAGGACCACACCCAGGAGGAGACCCCGCACGTGGACGCAGAACTGACCAACAGGAGCCGGGACGCGCTGAACGCGGCGAGCAGCCGCGCCGTGTCCCAGGGGCACGCCGACCTGACCCCCGCACATCTTCTTCTCGCGCTGCTGGCCGGTCAGGACAACGAGAACATCGTCGATCTGCTCGCCGCGGTCGAGGCCGACCAGGCCGCCGTCCGCTCCGGCGCCGAGCGGCTGCTCGCCGCCCTGCCCAGCGTGACCGGCTCGACCGTCGCGCCGCCGCAGCCCAACCGCGAGCTGCTCGCCGTCATCGCCGACGCCGCCGACCGCGCCAAGAAGCTCGGTGACGAGTTCCTGTCCACGGAGCACCTGCTCATCGGTCTCGCCGCCAAGGGCGGGCAGGCCGGCCAGGTCCTCGACCAGCAGGGCGCGACCGCCCGCCGGCTCCAGGACGCCTTCGAGAAGGCCCGGGGAGGCCGCCGCGTGACCACCGCCGACCCGGAGGGCTCGTACAAGGCCCTGGAGAAGTTCGGCACGGACTTCACCGCCGCCGCCCGCGAGGGCAAGCTCGACCCGGTGATCGGCCGCGACCACGAGATCCGGCGGGTCGTCCAGGTCCTCTCCCGGCGCACCAAGAACAACCCGGTCCTCATCGGCGAGCCCGGCGTCGGCAAGACCGCCGTCGTCGAGGGCCTCGCCCAGCGGATCGTGAAGGGCGACGTCCCCGAGTCGCTGCGGAACAAGCGCCTGGTCTCCCTTGACCTCGGCGCGATGGTCGCCGGCGCGAAGTACCGCGGCGAGTTCGAGGAGCGGCTCAAGACCGTCCTCTCCGAGATCAAGGAGAGCGACGGCCAGATCATCACCTTCATCGACGAGCTGCACACCGTCGTCGGCGCGGGCGCCGGCGGCGACTCCGCCATGGACGCCGGCAACATGCTGAAGCCGATGCTGGCCCGTGGCGAGCTCCGCATGGTCGGCGCGACCACCCTCGACGAGTACCGCGAGCGGATCGAGAAGGACCCCGCCCTGGAGCGCCGCTTCCAGCAGGTCCTGGTCGCCGAGCCGTCCGTCGAGGACACCGTCGCCATCCTGCGCGGCCTCAAGGGCCGGTACGAGGCCCATCACAAGGTGCAGATCAACGACTCCGCCCTGGTGGCCGCCGCGACCCTCTCCGACCGGTACATCACCTCCCGCTTCCTCCCCGACAAGGCCATCGACCTCGTCGACGAGGCCGCCTCCCGGCTCCGCATGGAGATCGACTCCTCCCCGGTCGAGATCGACGAGCTGCAGCGCTCCGTCGACCGGCTCCGCATGGAGGAGCTGGCCCTCGCCAAGGAGACCGACCCGGCCAGCGTCCAGCGCCTGGAGAAGCTCCGCCGCGACCTCGCCGACCGCGAGGAGGAGCTGCGCGGCCTCACGGCCCGCTGGGAGAAGGAGAAGCAGTCCCTCAACCGGGTCGGCGAGCTGAAGGAACGGCTCGACGAGACCCGGGGCCGCGCCGAGCGCGCCCAGCGCGACGGCGACTTCGACACCGCCTCCAAGCTGCTCTACGGCGAGATCCCCACCCTGGAGCGCGAGCTCGCCGAGGCCACCGAGGCCGAGCGCGAGGTCCAGAAGGACACCATGGTCAAGGAGGAGGTCGGGCCGGACGACATCGCCGACGTCGTCGGCGCCTGGACCGGCATCCCCGCCGGCCGCCTCCTGGAGGGC
>NZ_JBEZNU010000022.1:0-46300 GCF_040653375.1 Streptomyces sp. NPDC047974 | reverse complement strand
AGAAGGACACCATGGTCAAGGAGGAGGTCGGGCCGGACGACATCGCCGACGTCGTCGGCGCCTGGACCGGCATCCCCGCCGGCCGCCTCCTGGAGGGCGAGACGCAGAAGCTGCTCCGCATGGAGGACGAGCTGGGCCGCCGGCTCATCGGCCAGTCCGAGGCCGTCCGCGCCGTCTCCGACGCCGTGCGCCGCACCCGCGCCGGGATCGCCGACCCCGACCGGCCCACCGGCTCCTTCCTCTTCCTCGGCCCCACCGGCGTCGGCAAGACCGAGCTGGCGAAGGCGCTCGCCGACTTCCTCTTCGACGACGAGCGGGCCATGGTCCGCATCGACATGTCGGAGTACGGCGAGAAGCACAGTGTCGCCCGCCTGGTCGGCGCGCCTCCCGGCTACGTCGGCTACGAGGAGGGCGGCCAGCTCACCGAGGCCGTCCGCCGCCGCCCGTACAGCGTCGTGCTCCTCGACGAGGTGGAGAAGGCGCACCCGGAGGTCTTCGACGTCCTGCTCCAGGTCCTCGACGACGGCCGCCTCACCGACGGCCAGGGCCGCACGGTCGACTTCCGCAACACCATCCTGATCCTCACCTCGAACCTGGGCAGCCAGTACCTGGTGGACCCCCTGACCGGCGACGAGGAGAAGAAGCAGCAGGTGCTGGAGGTCGTCCGGGCCAGCTTCAAGCCCGAGTTCCTGAACCGCCTCGACGACCTGGTGGTCTTCTCCGCGCTCGACCGCGCCGAGCTGGGCCGCATCGCCCGCCTCCAGATCGACCGGCTCGCCAAGCGGCTCGCCGACCGCCGGCTCACCCTGGAGGTCACCCCGGAGGCCCTGGAGTGGCTGGCCGAGGAGGGCAACGACCCCGCGTACGGCGCCCGCCCGCTGCGCCGCCTCATCCAGACGGCCATCGGCGACCGCCTCGCCAAGGAGATCCTGGCCGGCGAGGTCCGCGACGGCGACACCGTCCGCGTGGACCGCTTCGAGGACGACCTGATCGTCGGAAGGGCCGGCTGAGGGCTCGTACGGCTTCCCCGTGGCGACCAGGGGTGCGGATCCTGTCAGCCCGCAGCGGATCCGTACCGGCGGGGCTTGCCACGGACCGGCCGGGATGGGGGAGGATGGCGACATCCGTACGAAGGGAAATACACGGTGAGCATCGACCCGTCCTCGATTCCGAATTTCGGGGGTCAGCCCCAGCCCCAGGCAGGACCGGCGGGCCCCGTCGTCCCCGACCAGGACCTGGTGAAGCAGCTCCTGGAGCAGATGGAGCTCAAGTACGTCGTCGACGACGAGGGTGACCTCGCGGCGCCGTGGGAGGAATTCCGGACGTACTTCATGTTCCGCGGCGAGAACGAGCAGCAGGTGTTCTCGGTGCGTACGTTCTACGACCGTCCGCACTCGGCCGACGACCGCGCCAAGGTCCTCGACGCGATCGACGACTGGAACCGCCGCACCCTGTGGCCGAAGGTCTACACCCACCTGCACGAGGAGGAGGACGGCTCCGCCACCCTCCGTCTCATCGGTGAGGCGCAGATGCTGATCGGCACCGGCGTCGCCCTGGAGCACTTCGTCTCCTCCACGGTGAGCTGGGTCCGCGCCTCCATCGAGTTCGACAAGTGGATCGTCGAGCAGTTCGGTCTGGCCTCCCCGGAGGAGAAGACCGAGGGCGACGAGGGCTGAGCCCCTCCCCGCACGCCGGAAGCCGGGTCCCCCTCGCGGGGACCCGGCTTCCGGCGTTCTCAGCCCAGCCGCTTGAGCCGGGAGACGGCCTCCTCCAGGACGTCGGTCCGCTTGCAGAAGGCGAAGCGGACGAAGGGCGCGCCGGCCTCGCGGTGGTCGTAGAAGACGGCGTTCGGGATGGCGACGACGCCGGCCCGCTCCGGCAGCGAGCGGCAGAAGGCGAAGCCGTCGTCGGTGCCGAGGGGGCGGATGTCGGTGGTGACGAAGTACGTGCCGCGCGGCCGGTAGACCTCGAAGCCCGCCTCGGCGAGGCCCTCGCTCAGCAGGTCCCGCTTGGCCTGGAGGTCGGCGCGCAGGCCGTCGTAGTACGTGTCCGGGAGGCGCAGGGCCTCGGCGACCGCGTACTGGAAGGGGCCGGAGGAGACGTAGGTGAGGAACTGCTTCGCCGAGCGGACCGCCGAGGTCAGCTCCGGGCTCGCGGTGGTCCAGCCGACCTTCCAGCCGGTGAAGGAGTACGTCTTGCCGGCCGAGCCGATGGTCACCGTGCGCTCCCGCATGCCGGGGAGGGTGGCGATCGGGACGTGCTCGGCGCCGTCGAAGAGCAGGTGCTCGTAGACCTCGTCGGTGACGACGAGCAGGTCCCGCTCGACGGCCAGCTCGGCGATGGCGGTGAGCTCCGCCCGGGTGAGGACGGTGCCGGTGGGGTTGTGCGGGGTGTTGAGGAGGAGGAGCCGGGTGCGCGGGGTGACCGCGGCCCGCAGCTCGTCGAGGTCGAGGACGTAGCGTCCGTCGGCGGCTCCGCCGCGGGGCCCCTCGTGGGGGCGGAGGGTGACCGGGACCCGGGTGCCGCCCGCCATGGCGATGCAGGCCGCGTACGAGTCGTAGTACGGCTCCAGGGCGATCACCTCGTCGCCGGGGCCGACCAGGGCGAGGAGGGCGGCCGCGATGGCCTCGGTGGCGCCGGCGGTGACCAGGACCTCGGTGTCGGGGTCGTACTCCAGGCCGTAGCGGGCGCGCTGGTGGTCGGCGATCGCGGTGCGCAGCTCGGGGACGCCGGGGCCGGGCGGGTACTGGTTGCCGCGGCCGTCGCGCAGGGCGCGCACCGCCGCCTCGCGGATCTCCTCGGGGCCGTCGGTGTCGGGGAAGCCCTGACCGAGGTTGATCGATCCGGTCCTGGCGGCGAGCGCGGACATCTCGGCGAAGATCGTGGTCCCGAACTCCGCGAGCCGGCGGTTGAGCAGCGGTCGTGTCATGGCGGTCATCCTGGGCCGAAGCTCTGGACTTGCTCAAGTGCGCTTTGGGCCGGGGGCGGGGCGGGAATTCCCCGGGCAGAGGCGGCAGGGTGCCGCCGCACGGGGGTGATGAGGATGACGTTCGTGGTCATCGTGTTCGTGATCGTGGTGGTCGTCGGCCTCGCCGCGTCGAGCGTCGGCGGCGGGAGCAGGGGGAGGAAGCGGCGCGGCGGCTGGTCCGGCGGCGGGAGCGGCGGGAGCAGCTGCGGCGGGTCGAGCTCGTGCGGCTCCAGTTGCGGGGGAGGCGGCTGTGGCGGAGGTTCTTAGAGGGTCAACGGGTGAGGAGCGGGGCGGGATTGACGTCCTGAGCGCCTCTGTCGGTCGCTCGGCGATCGATTCTGTTTGAACAATTGAACGTTGGGGTCCCCGAAGGGGATGGAAACCAAGGCAAGTTGGGTAAAAACGCTGCGAGTCGCCCGACGTACGTGGTTCTCTCGCTCGTGTCAGAGACAGCCCTCGGACCGTGTGTGGACCCGAGCCGGTGCCTCCCCCCACTCCTGCTGGACCCTCTCCGGGGCGCCCCCGGCCCACCCGTCAAACCGTGTTTGCGGAGCCGACCCATGCTCACCACCCTGAAGACTTCCTACACCGACACGCGCGCGGCCGACCTGGCCTGGGCCCTTGGCCGCGAGCCGCTGCCCGCGCTCGCCGTGCTCGATCTCGAACTCTCCGGCGCGAAACTGCAGTTGCGGCTGCTGGGCGCCTCCCACCAGGTCCTGCTCGAAGAGGAGGGCCGCCACTGCTCCGAGACCGTCGCCTGCATGCCGGGCAGCAGCACCCCGCTGCCGCTCGGCGTCTCCAAGCGCGTCGGCGAATGGGAGTACGAATTCGCGGCGCGCGTCGAGACGCTCTCGCAGGGCTCCTTCGCGGGCCGGGCGCAGGAGCTGCTCGCGCTGGTCGCCGACCATCCGCACGGCCTGGCCGGCACCTTCCCCGGTTCGCCGCACGCCTTCACCGCGATGCTGGCGCAGCGTCACGAGGGCCAGGTGCGCTGGCGGACCTGGCACGCCTACCCGCAGGAGGGCCAGCTCGTGGTCACCCGTACCAGGATCGGCGCACGTATGCCCGCCACACTCTGATGCGCCCCTTCGGCGCCTCAGGTGCACTCGTGTGGGTGACAAAGGGCGAGGAGGTCGTGACGTAGCGTTACGGCATGATCGAGCCGACCGTGACCCTGCCACCCACGAGGGTGCGCCGACCGCCGCCGCGGCCGCGCGCCACGGTGCGGTGGCCGGTCCTCGTGGTCGTCTTCGTCTGCGCCGCCTGCGGTCTCGTCTACGAGCTCGAACTCGTCGCCCTCGCCTCGTACTTGATCGGCGACTCGGTCACCCAGGCGTCCGTCGTGCTGTCCGTCATGGTCTTCGCGATGGGCCTGGGCTCGCTGCTCGCGAAGCGGCTGCGCTGCCGCGCCGCCGTCGGCTTCGGCCTGATCGAGGGCGCCCTCGCGCTCGTCGGCGGCACCTCGGCGCTGGTGCTGTACGCGTGCTTCGCCTGGATCGGCGCCTCACGCGGCGTCCTGGTGGCCTTCTCGCTCATCATCGGGATCCTCATCGGCGCCGAGATCCCGCTGCTCATGTCCCTCATACAGCGGGCGCCGGAACGGTCCGTCGCCACCGGCCGGCCGCGCCGGGTGCGGCGCCCCGCCCCGGCCGGCGACCCCGACGACACGGCCGGCACGGTCGCCGACCTGTTCGCCGCCGACTACGTGGGCGCGCTCGTCGGCGGGCTCGCCTTCCCCTTCCTGCTGCTGCCCTGGCTCGGGCAGCTCACCGGGGCGCTCGTCACCGGCGCGGTCAACGCCGTCGCGGGCGCCGCCCTGGTGCTCTGGTTCTTCCGCCGCGACCTCACGGCCCGCGGCCGGGCCCTCGTCGTCGGGGTCAACCTCGCCGTCCTCGGCGTGCTCGCCACCGCGACCGTCCTCGTCGACGACTTCGAGGAGGCCGCCCGCCGGGCCGTGTACGGGGAGCGGGTGCGGGTCGCCGTCCACACCGAGCTCCAGGAGGTGGTGGTCACCGGCGGCCCCGACGGCCCGCCCGACCTCTACCTCGACGGCCGGCTGCGGGTCGCCGGAGAGGACGAGTACCGCTACCACGAGGCGCTCGTCCACCCCGCGATGAACGGGCCGCACGCGCGCGTGCTCATCGTCGGCGGCGGCGACGGCCTCGCCGCCCGCGAGGTGCTCCGCCACCCCGGGGTCCGCGCCGTCACCGTCGTCGAGCTCGACCCCGGCGTCGTCCGGCTCGCCCGCACCGACCCCGCGCTCGCCGCGCTCAACGGGCACGCCTTCCGCGACCCGCGCGTCGGGGTCGTCCACGCCGACGCCTTCCACTGGCTGAGGGGCGCCGCCGGGCGCGTGCAGGAACGGTACGACGTGGTGATCTCCGATCTGCCCGACCCCGGGATCACCCACAGCACCAAGCTGTACTCCCAGGAGTTCTACGGCCTCGCCGCGGGCGTCCTCGCCGACGGCGGCCGGCTCGTCGTGCACGCCGGGACCGCCACCGACCGGCCGGCCACCTACTGGACCGCCGACGCCACCCTGCGCGCCGCCGGCTACGCCACCCGGCCGTACAGCACCGAGGGCCGCACCCCCGGCTTCGCGGCCGGCCCCGACCGGGCCGGACGGGCGGGCGCCGGACGCGCCGGACCCGACGACTGGGGCTTCCTGCTCGCCGTCCGCGGCGACCGGCCGCCCGTCCTCGGGCTCGCCGCCGACGGGCCCCCGCTGCGCTCCCTCGCCCCCCGCGACCTGCCCGCCGCCGCCCGCCGTGCCGAGCGCACCCGGATCACCGGGCTCGCGCCGTCGACGCTGGTGCACCCCCGGTACTGCAACTGAGCGGAGGACCCGGTGCGCGGGTCCGTCGCGGAACGGGCGACGCCGGGCGCCCCGCTGAGTAGGCTCGGGCCCCATGGAGCATGAGGTGTTCGTCCCGGTCCCGGCCGAGGCCCTGCGGGCCACCCTCACCGACCCGGCGCGGGTGGCGCGCTGCGTGCCGGGCCTCCAGCGCGACGCCTCCGCGGACACGGAGGACGCCTCCCCGTCCGGGCAGGACGTCGTCGGGAGGTTCCGGCTCCGGGTCGGCGGGCACACCATCACCTACCGCGGCGGCCTGCGGATCGTCGACCGGGACGGTGCCATCACCTACGAGGGCGAGGGCACCGAGGCCCGCGGCAAGGGCGCCGCCGAGGTCTCCCTGACCGTCGTCCTCACCCCGGCGGCCGAAGGCACCGGGCTCAGCTTCACCGGCGCCCTCACCGCCACCGGCCGGCTCGCCGAGGAGCCCGAGGAGGCCCGGGACGCCGCCCGCGACCGCCTCCTGGACGCCTTCGTGGAGGCCGCCGCGGCCCTCGCGGCCGAACTCGCCGCGGAGCCGGGAGCCGAGCCGCGCCCCGAGCCCGGCCCCGACGGGGCGACCTCCTTCGGCACCGGCGACGGCACCGGCATCGGCGCCCTCGACGGCGACGACCCCACGGGGGAACCCGGCTTCGGCGAGGACGTCCGCCACGAACCGGCCGCCGCGCAGGAGTTCCCCGCCGCGAAGCCCGCCGCCGAGGCCGCCCACGCCCGCCGGACGATGATCGGCCGGAGCGCCGAGGAGGTCGACCACGCGCCGCCGCGCGGCCGGTACGCCCCCGTGCCGGCCCCCGCTCCGAGCGGCGCCGGCGCCACCCTCCGCTGGGTCGCCCCGGCCGCCGCCCTCGCCCTCGCCTCCGCCGTCGTCGTCACCAGGGCGCTGCGCCGCCGCCGTTGAAAGGCCCCGGGAGAGTCCCGCGCCGGCGCTCCCGGAAAGTCCCGCGTTGAAACGGTCCAATCCGGCGGGCCGCAGGACTTAGGGTCGGGGCGTGAGCAACCTGACGCGACTGACGGCGGGCGACGCCGAGCTGACCATCAACGCCGAGCGCGGCGGCCGGATCGAGAGCCTGCGCCTCGCGGGCACCGAGGTCCTCAAGCAGGGCGAGCGCTACGGCAGCTTCCCGATGGTGCCCTGGTGCGGCCGGACCGAGAACGGCCGGTTCCGTGACGGGGCCACCACCCACCAGCTGCCCGTCAACGCGGCCCCGCACGCCATCCACGGCACGGTCCGCGACCGGGCCTGGACGGTGGCCCGGGCCACCGCCGCCGAGGCCGTCCTCACCTGCGAGCTCGACGACCCGTGGCCGTACAAGGGGCGCGTCACCCAGGTGCTCGAACTGGCCGAGGACCGGCTGACGCTGACGTTCGGGGTGGAGGCGTACGACGACTCCTTCCCGGCGCAGGCCGGCTGGCACCCCTGGTTCCTGCGGAACCTCGGCGCGGGCGGCGAGGACGTCCGCCTCGGCTTCACGCCCGGCTGGCAGGAGGAGCGCGGCGGGAACCACCTGCCCACCGGCCGCCGCATCGCCCCGCTGCCCGGACCCTGGGACGACTGCTTCGGCATGCCGGACGGCGTCGACGTCACCCTCACCTGGCCGGGCGAGCTGGAGCTGAAGGTGACCAGCCGCGCCGAGTGGGTGGTGATCTACGACGAGCCCGAGGACGCCGTCTGCGTCGAGCCGCAGTCCGGCCCGCCGAACGGCCTCAACACCCACCCGCGCCTCGTCACCCCCATCGACCCGCTGGAGGTCGAGAGCGTCTGGGCGTGGCGGCGGCTTTAAGCTGCTGCGCATGACTGACGTACGCGCTGAACTGCTCCAGCAGATCAAGGACAAGGCCGTGGTGCACGGCAAGGTGACCCTCTCCTCGGGTCTGGAAGCCGACTACTACGTGGACCTGCGCCGGATCACGCTGGACGGGGCGGCGTCGCCGCTGGTCGGCCAGGTCATGCTCGACCTGGTCAAGGACCTCGACTTCGACGCGGTCGGCGGCCTCACCCTGGGCGCCGACCCCGTCGCCACCTCGATGCTGCACGCCTCCGCCGCGCGCGGCGAGCGCCTGGACGCCTTCGTCGTCCGCAAGGCCGCCAAGGCCCACGGCATGCAGCGCCAGGTCGAGGGCCCGGACATCAAGGGCCGCCGGGTCCTGATCGTCGAGGACACCTCGACCACCGGCGGCTCCCCGCTGACCGCCGTCGAGGCGGCCCGCGCGGCCGGTGCCGAGGTCGTCGCCGTCGCCACGATCGTGGACCGCGCCACCGGCGCCGGCGAGAAGATCAGCGGCACGGCGGGCGTCCCGTACCTCTACGCCTTCGCTCTTGACGAGCTCGGACTCTCCTAGTCGCACGGACGAACCGCCGCGAAGTCGTGACTTAGGTCCCGGACCTCGACGAATGCGGTTCTGACCTGCACTTTTACCGAAAGGCGGGGTGTTTCACGTGAAACACCCCGCCTTTCGGCATGCGGCGCCCGTGGGAGCCCGTACAAGAGTCTGGAAAGATGGCACCGACGATGACGTCGCCCTAGGTCAGGGATACAGCAACGCACACCCGCACATCACAAGGAGCGGACGAATGCCCATCGCAACCCCCGAGGTCTACGCCGAGATGCTCGACCGGGCGAAGGCTGGCAAGTTCGCCTACCCGGCCATCAACGTGACCTCCTCCCAGACCCTCCACGCGGCGCTGCGCGGGTTCGCCGAGGCCCAGAGCGACGGCATCATCCAGATCTCGACCGGTGGCGCCGAGTTCCTGGGCGGCCAGTACAGCAAGGACATGGTCACGGGCGCCGTCGCCCTGGCCGAGTTCGCCCACATCGTCGCCGCGAAGTACGACATCACCGTCGCGCTGCACACGGACCACTGCCCGAAGGACAAGCTGGACGGCTACGTCCGCCCGCTGCTCGACGTCTCCGCCGAGCGCGTCGCCCGCGGTGAGAACCCGCTCTTCCAGTCGCACATGTGGGACGGCTCCGCCGAGACCCTCGCCGACAACCTGGCCATCGGCCAGGAGCTGCTCGCGAAGGCCGCGGCCGCCAAGATCATCCTTGAGGTCGAGATCACCCCGACCGGTGGCGAGGAGGACGGCGTCACCCACGAGATCAACGACGAGCTGTACACCTCCGTCGACGACGCGATCCGCACCGCCGAGGCCCTGGGCCTGGGCGAGAAGGGCCGCTACCTGCTCGCCGCCTCCTTCGGCAACGTGCACGGCGTCTACAAGCCGGGCAACGTCGTCCTGCGCCCGGAGCTCCTCAAGGACCTCCAGGCCGGCGTCGCCGAGAAGTTCGGCCAGGCGTCCCCGTTCGACTTCGTCTTCCACGGCGGCTCCGGCTCGACCGCCGAGGAGATCGCCACCGCCATCGAGAACGGCGTGGTCAAGATGAACCTCGACACCGACACCCAGTACGCCTTCACCCGTCCGGTCGTGGACCACATGTTCCGCAACTACGACGGTGTCCTGAAGGTCGACGGCGAGGTCGGCAAGAAGTCCACCTACGACCCGCGCACCTGGGGCAAGCTCGCCGAGGCGGGCATGGCCGCCCGCGTCACCGAGGCGTGCGAGGCCCTGCGTTCGGCCGGCAAGAAGCTGAAGTAAGCCGTGACCGAAGGGCCCGGCACCCCCGCGCGGGTGCCGGGCCCTTCG
This sequence comes from Streptomyces sp. NPDC047974, assembly GCF_040653375.1. Lineage (NCBI taxonomy): Bacteria > Bacillati > Actinomycetota > Actinomycetes > Kitasatosporales > Streptomycetaceae > Streptomyces > Streptomyces sp. NPDC047974. The sequence goes on along the minus strand of NZ_JBEZNU010000022.1, from coordinate 36,835 downwards.
CGTACCCGAGGAGAGCGAGGAGCTCGATGGACGACTTCGACGAGATACGGGACCGGCGGGGCACCTGGTCGGTGCAGTGGGACGGGATCGCGGACCGCTTCGGCGTCTCCGACCTGCTCCCCTTCACCATCTCCGACATGGACTTCGCGTCCCCGCCCGCGGTCCTCGACGCGCTGCGCTCCCGGATCGACCACGGGGTCTTCGGCTACACGGACTGGCGGCTCGGCGGGTCCGACGGCTTCCGCGAGGCGGTGCGCCACTGGTACGCGAGCCGGTACGACACCGCGATCGACACCGAGGCCCTGGTCTACGCGCCCTCGGTGCTCAGCCAGCTCTCCCAGCTGCTCCAGATGTGGACCGAGCCCGGTGACGGCGTCGTCGTCCACACCCCCACGTACGACGGCTTCCGCAAGGCCGTCACCGGGCTCGGGCGCGAAATGCGCGGGGTCCCGGTCGGGGACACGGCGGCGCTGGAGCGGGAACTGGCCCGCCCGGACAGCCGGATGCTGCTGCTCTGCTCGCCGCACAACCCGACGGGCCGGGTGTGGACCGAGAAGGAGCTCACCGACTTCTACGAACTGGCCGAGTGGCACGACGTGACCGTGGTCAGCGACGAGATCCACGCCGACCTCACCGCCGAAGGCCACCGCCACGTCCCGTGGAGCCGGATCGCCGAGCCCGGCCGGGGCTGCGGCTGGGCGCTGATCACCTCGGGGACCAAGGCCTTCAACTTCCCGGCCCTCTCCGGCTCGTACGGCATCATCGGCGACCCCGACGAGCGGACGGAGTTCCTGCGGCGGATGGAGACGGCCGAGGGACTCGCCTCCCCGGCCGTCCTCTCGCTCACCGCCCACATCGCCGCCTACCGGCACGGCGCGCCCTGGCTCGACGGGCTCCGCCGCTATGTCGCCGGAACGATGGACATGGTCGGGGAACGGCTCCGCGCGGGCCTGCCGGGGGTCGAGTGGAGCCCGCCGCAGGCCGGCTACCTCGCCTGGATCGACCTCCGGCCGCTGGGCATCGACGAGACGCGGCTCCAGGAGGAACTGGTCCGTACGGAGAGGGTCGCGATCATGCCCGGCGGCACGTACGGCACGCCCGGCTTCGTCCGGCTCAACGTGGGCTGCCCCCGCGCCAAGGCCGAACGGGGCGTGGACGCGCTGGTCAGGGCGGCCACACGGCTGCGGACCGATGGCGGCTGAGGAGGCAGGAGCCTCTGGGACGGGGGACCATGCAGGCATGAGCGTGGCCGCCCCCGAGGTACGGATGGCCTCCGCCCGAGGGCGGTGGATCGTCCTCACGACCGTGCTCGGCTCGGCGATGGCCCTGCTCGACTCGACCGTCGTCAACGTCGCGCTGCCGCACATCGGCGAGGACCTCGACGCCGACCTCGCGGCGCTCCAGTGGACCGTCAACGCGTACATGCTGACGCTGGCCGGGCTGATCCTGCTCGGCGGCTCGCTCGGCGACCGGTACGGGCGGCGCCGGATCTTCGTCGTCGGCGTCGTCTGGTTCGCGCTCGCCTCGCTGCTGTGCGGCCTCGCGCCCGACGCCGGCGTGCTCATCGCCGCGCGGGCCCTCCAGGGCGTCGGCGGAGCGCTGCTCACCCCCGGGTCGCTCGCGCTGATCCAGGCGAGCTTCCACCCCGACGACCGGGCCCGCGCGGTCGGCCTCTGGTCCGGCTTCGGCGGGGTCGGGGCGGCGGTCGGGCCGTTCGTCGGCGGCTGGCTGGTCGACGGGCCCGGCTGGCGGTGGGTGTTCCTCCTGAACGTGCCGCTCGCCGCGCTCTGCGTGCCGGTCGCGCTGCGCCACGTCCCCGAGTCCCGCGACGAGGCGGCGCACGGCCGCCGCTTCGACGTGCTCGGGGCGGTGCTCGGCGCGGCGGCGCTCGGCCTCGTCACCTACGGGCTGATCGACGCGCTCTGGTGGGCCGGGGCGGCCGGTCTCCTGACCGGGGCCTGCTTCGTGGTGGTGGAACGGCGGCGCGGCGAACGGGCGATGATGCCGCCGTCGATCTTCCGCTCCCGGCTCTTCACCGCGGTCAACGTGGTGACCCTGTGCGTGTACGCGGCGTTCGGCGGCTTCTTCTTCCTCGCCGCGCTCCAGCTCCAGGTCGTCTCGGGCTACTCGGCGCTGGCCGCCGGTACGGCGCTGCTGCCGACGACCGTGCTGATGCTGCTGCTCTCCGCGAAGTCCGGCGAGCTGGGGGAGCGGATCGGGCCGCGCATCCCGCTGACCGTCGGCCCGCTGCTGTGCGCGGCGGGAATGCTGCTGATGCTGCGGGTCGGGGAGAACCCCTCGTACGTACGGGACGTGCTGCCCGCCCTCGTCGTGCTCGGCCTCGGCATGACCGTGCTGGTCGCGCCGCTGACCGCGACGGTCCTCGCCTCCGTCGACGTCGCCCGGGCGGGGCTCGCCAGCGGCATCAACAACGCGGCGGCGCGGGCGGCCGGCCTGGTCGCGGTGGCGGCGCTGCCGCTGCTGACGGGCATGGGGCCGACGGCGTACCTCTCGGCGACGGAGTTCGACGCGACCTTCGACCGGGCGATGCCCATCTGCGCCGGGGTCCTCGTGCTGGGCGCCGCGCTCTCCTGGGCCACCCTGCGCGCCCCCCGTCCCGCCCCCTGCCACCCCACCTGCAGGACCCACTGCTCCCTCACGGCCCCGCCGCTGGATCCGGGCTCCGAGTAACCGCGAGGTATGCCCGCAACGGAGGGGCGGGGCTGGGGCAGACTGGGGGGATGGTTACGCATGAGAATCTGCTCGGGGGGCCCGCCCCCACCCTTCTGCCCGACGACCCCGGCCCCCGTGAGGCCCTCGCGCAGGGCACCGCCCCCGCCGACGTCGCCGCGAAGTACCCGACCTCCTCGCTGGCGTGGGCGCAGCTCGCGGACGACGCCTTCGAGGCCGGCCGCGTGGTGGAGTCGTACGCCTACGCCCGCACCGGCTACCACCGCGCCCTGGACGCGCTGCGCCGCAACGGGTGGAAGGGGCACGGCCCGGTCCCGTGGGAGCACGAGCCGAACCGCGGCTTCCTGAGGGCCCTGCACGCGCTGGCCCGGGCCGCCGGCGAGATCGGCGAGAAGGACGAGTACGAGCGCTGCACGACCTTCCTGCGGGACTCCTCGGAGACGGCCGCCGAGACCCTGGGCTGACCGGGCCGTCACCCCCGGCCGGTACGATCCCCGGACCGGCCTGAAACAGGGGGGAACTGTCGTGGGCAAGCGGGGAGCGTCCGACCGGCGCCGAGTCGACCGGCGGAGCGGGCGGAGCCGCGGTGCGGGGACGCGCGTGACGCGCCGGGGCCGGCTCGTCCTGTCGACCCTGGTCCTGATGGGCGTCTCGCTCGGCGCGGGCGTGGCGCTCGCCCACTTCCAGGAGAAGCGGGAGGAGGCGACGGCCGCCGCCGGGGCCCCGCGGTCCGGGGCGACCGCGGAGCCCGCGCCCACCACGACGGCCGCGCCGAAGCCGACGCCCACGCCCACGCCGAAGCCCACGCCGAGCAAGAAGCCCAAGCCGAAGCCGACGCCGACCGCGACGAAGAAGAAGACCCCGACCGTGCCGCAGTCCGGTCCGGGCACCTTCACCTCCGTCACCGCCTCCGGCCGGATCACCGGCACCAGCGGCACCCTGCGCCGCTACCGGGTGCAGATCGAGGACGGCGTCGACCTCCCGGCCCGGGGGACCGCCGAGGAGATCGAGGCGATCCTCGCCCATCCGCGCAGCTGGGCCGCGCACGGCCGGGGCCGCTTCCAGCTGGTGGCGTCGGACGCCGACTTCGTCATCCGGATCGCCACTCCCGACACCGCCGACGCGCTCTGCGCCCGCCAGGGCTTCAACACGCACGGCGAGCTGAACTGCGAGACCGCCGACGGCGTCGTGGTGAACCTCAAGCGGTGGATGCTGGGCTCGCCGACCTTCGCCGGGCCGCCGGAGGAGTACCGGCACCTGATCATCAACCACGAGGTCGGCCACGAGATCGGCATCCGGCAGCACATGGGCTGCGGGGGGCCGGGGAAGCCCGCGCCCGCGATGATGCAGCAGATCAAGGGCCTCAACGGATGTCGTTCGAACGCTTATCCGTATAGCGAAGAGGGGATCTACATCACCGGTCCGATCGTGTCATGATGCGCTTGGGACGCGTGCGAAGGAGCGCGCCTCCCGAGGGGACCGGAGCTCCCGTGGCGCGCCGCTGAGCGCGCACGGTGGAGCGGACCGCTACCCGGTAGCCCGTATCGAGGAGACAGCAATGTCATCCACCCCCGATTCCCCCGCAGCCGGATCGGTCGTCGAAGCACCGAATCTCGACTTCGCCGGCACGACGCCGTACGAGGACTACGTCCAGGCCGACGTCCTCACCCACCTCCAGCACCTCCGCTCGGACGACCCCGGCGAGATGGTCTTCCTGGTCACCACCCAGGTCATGGAGCTGTGGTTCACGGTCATCGTCCACGAGTGGGAGACCGCGAGCCGCGCCCTGCGCGCCGACCGCCTGCCCGTCGCCGTCGACGCGCTCAAGCGCTCGGTCCGCGAGCTGGAGGCGCTGAACCACTCCTGGCGGCCGCTCTCCCAGCTCACCCCCGCCCAGTTCAACGCCTACCGCGGCGCGCTCGGCGAGGGCTCCGGCTTCCAGTCGGCGATGTACCGCCGCATGGAGTTCCTGCTCGGCGAGAAGTCGGCGTCGATGCTCGTCCCGCACCGGGGCGCGCCCCGCGTCCACGCCGAGCTGGAGAAGGCGCTGCACGAGCCGAGCCTGTACGACGAGGTGCTCGGCTTCCTCGCCCGCCGGGGGCAGGCCGTGCCGCCGTCCGTCCTCACCCGCGACCTGGCGCAGCGCTACGAGCCCTCGCCGCAGGTCGAGGCCGTATGGGCGGCGCTGTACGCGGCGCCGGAGGAGAACGAGGAGCTGGTCCGCCTCGGCGAGGCCCTCAGCGACGTCGCCGAACTCGTCTGGCGCTGGCGCAACGACCACCTCGTGGCGACCCGCCGCGCGATGGGCGCCAAGACCGGCACCGGCGGCTCCGCGGGCGTGGCCTGGCTGGAGAAGCGCGCCCAGAAGAACGTGTTCCCCGAGCTCTGGACGGCCCGCAGCCATGTCTGACCCGTACGAGCGGGCGCAGCGGCCCGCCACCGCCACCGCCACCGCCCTCCGCGAGGAGGCCCTGCGCCTCGACGCCGCCGACCCGCTCGCCGGCCACCGCGCGAAGTTCGCCCTCGACGAGGAGACCGTCTACCTCGACGGCAACTCGCTGGGCGCGCTCCCCGCGCACGTCCCCGCCCGCATGGCCGACGTCATCGGCCGCGAGTGGGGCGAGCTGCGGATCCGTTCCTGGGACGAGTCGGGCTGGTGGACCGCCCCCGAGCGGATCGGCGACCGGATCGCCCCGCTCGTCGGCGCCGCCGCGGGACGGATCGTCGCCGGCGACTCGACCAGCGTGAACGTCTTCAAGGCCGTCGTCGCGGCGGCCCGCCTCGCGGAAGAGGGACGCGACGAGATCCTGGTGGACGCGTCGACCTTTCCCACGGACGGGTACATCGCCGAGTCCGCCGCCCGGATGACCGGTCACCGGATCGTGCCCCTCGACCCGGCCGACATCCCGGGCGCGGCGAACGAGCGGACGGCGCTCGCGCTCGTCAACCACGTCGACTACCGCACCGGCCGGCTCCACGACCTGCCCGGCACCACCGCCGCCCTCCACGCGGCGGGCGCGCTGGCCGTCTGGGACCTGTGCCACAGCGCCGGCGCCCTGCCCGTCGGCCTCGACGCCCACGGCGTCGACCTGGCGGTCGGCTGCACCTACAAGTACCTCAACGGCGGCCCCGGTTCGCCCGCGTACCTGTACGTCGCCGAGCGCCACCAGGACCGCTTCGACTCGCCGCTGCCGGGCTGGACCTCACACGCCGACCCCTTCGGCATGACGCCCGGCTACCGGCCCGCCGACGGTGCCGTCCGGGGCCGCGTCGGCACCCCGGACATCCTGTCCATGCTGGCCCTGGAGGCCGCGCTCGACGTGTGGGACGGGGTCGCGATCGACGCCGTCCGCGCCAAGTCCCTCGCGCTCACGGACTTCTTCCTGGCGTGCGTGCGGGCCTACGTCCCCGAGGGCCGGGTCACCCCGATCACCCCGGAGCCGCACGCCGAACGCGGCAGCCAGGTGGCGCTGGCCTGCGCGGACGCGCCCACCGTGATGCCCGAGCTGATCAAGCGCGGGGTGGTGGGCGACCTGCGTCGCCCGGACATCCTGCGGTTCGGCTTCACCCCGCTGTACGTCGGCTTCGCGGACGCCGAGCGCGCGGCCCGCGTCCTGGCGGACGTGCTGGCCGGGAAGTAGTCCGACCGGCCTTCTGCAGAAGGCCGGTGACCGGCCGTCAGATCGGATGATCTTCACCTGATCTGCGGGGCCCTGACCCTGATACGGTCCCCGCAGGTCAGGCCGATTCGGCCCCGTCACCGAGAGGTTGGAACCCCCCATGCCGGACCCCGCCGCGCGCGACGCCGCCGAAGAGGCATCGGCCTTCTCGCACCCGGCCGTCCCCCCCGACGCCACCGCCGCGTACGGCGACCACCCCGACCAGATCGTCGACCTGTACGCCCCCAGGACCGGCGGCGGGCGCGCCCCGCTCGTCGTCGTCCTGCACGGCGGCGCCTGGCGGGCCCCCTACGACCGGCAGCACATCAGCCCCTTCGCGGACTTCCTCGCCCGCCGCGGCTTCGCCGTCGCCAGCGTCGAGTACCGGCGCGGACCCGGCCTCCCCCACCAGGGCGGTACGACCCCGGTCGCGGGCCGCTGGCCGGAGACCTTCGACGACGTGGCCGCCGCCCTCGACGCCGTACCGGAACTCGCCGCCGCCCATCTGCCGCAGGCCGACCCGCACCGCACCGTCCTCACCGGGCACTCGGCCGGCGGCCAGCTCGCCCTGTGGGCCGCCGCCCGGCACGTGCTGCCCGCCGGCTCCCCCTGGCGGCTGCCCGCCGCGCCCGCGCTGCGCGGCGTCGTCGCCCTCGCGCCCATCGGCCACTTCGACCGGGCCCGCGAACTCGACGTCTGCGGCGGGGCGGTGACCCAGCTGCTCGGCGGCGAGGAGGCGTACGACGAGCGGGCCGCGGCCACCGACCCGGCGCGGCTGCTGCCCACCGGCATCGCCACCGCGCTCGTCCAGGGCCGCGCGGACCTCACCGTCCCCGCCGAGGTCGCCGACGCCTTCGTCGAGGCGGCGGCGAAGGCGGGCGAGACGGTCGGCCTCACGCTCCTGGAGGACGTCGGCCACTTCCCCCTCATCGACCCGGCGGCCGACGCGTGCGCGGTCGTCGCCGAGGAACTCGCCCAGCTGGCGTTCTAGGCCGTCTCTTCCGGATCATGCCGGGCTCGCGGCGTCTGGCACGCGCGCTCGCCGCGTTGTCGTCGGTCGCCGATGCTCCGCATGGACTCCCTCCTCCGCCTTGCGAGCGCACGCACCAGACGCCGCTCCCTGATCCGGCCTGATCCGAAAGAAACGGCCTAGGACCCGCGTAGTACTCAAGGGGGACGGCCCGGGATCCGCATCCAGCGGGACGCGGGCGTCCCGGGGCGTTCCGTACCGTGGTCGGCGTGAATCCGACACAGACCCCCGACACGGGCAGCCGCAGCCCCGAGCTCCGCATGACGCTGGACGCGCTCGGCGGTCTGCGCCAAGACCTCTCCGGCGACGCCCTCGCCTACCGCCCGCTGCCCCGGCTCGCGCCGGACAGCCCCGCGCTGCGCTTCCTGCCCCGGCGGCTGCGCCCGCACGCCGGACTGCTGCCGCACGCGGCGATCGGCTTCCTCGCCCTGGTGACCTTCCTCCTCGGCTTCGACCGCATCGACGACTCCTTCGGGCCGGTCGCCCTCGTCTCCTGCCTGCTGCCGACGGCCGCGGTGCTCCTCACCGTCAGCCGCCCGGCCACCGCCTTCTGGCTCTCGATCGGGTCGACGCCCTTCGTCGCCTATCTGAGCGGGTACGACGGCTGGCCCTGGACGCCGAACTCCTTCGCCGCCCACCTCTTCGTCCTGGTGATCGTCGCCCTGCGGACCGGACCCAGGGCCGCCGCGTGGATGTGGCTGATCACCGCCGCGTACGCCACCTTCACCTCCTTCTTCCTGAGCATGGGCTCGGGATACGGCTTCAACGGCGCCGAGATGCTCTTCGTCTCCGCCCTCTTCCTGCTGGTCATCGCCGTCGTCCAGACCCGCCGCCAGGCGGCGCGCGAGGTCACCGCCCAGCAGACCGTCACCGCCGTCGAGCGCTCGAAGCGGACCCTCCTGGAGGAGCGGACGACCATCGCGCGCGAGCTGCACGACGTCGTCGCGCACCACATGTCGGTGGTGGCCATCCAGGCCGAGGCCGCGCCCTACCGGGTGGAGAACCCGCCGCCGGAGCTGGAGCAGGCCTTCCTCACGATCCGGGAGAACGCCGTCGCCGCCCTCACCGAGCTGCGCCGCATCCTCGGTGTCGTGCGCGCCGAGGACTACGAGGCCCCCGACGCCCCGCAGCCCACCCTCGCCGACCTCGACGGGCTCGTCGCCAACGTCCGGGAGGCCGGGCTCGCCGTGGACCTGACCGTCACCGGCGCGGTGCGCGACCTGCCGCAGGGCGTGGAGCTGTCGGCGTACCGGATCGTCCAGGAGGCCCTGTCCAACGTGCTGCGGCACGCACCGGGCGCCCCGGCGAAGGTCGAGGTCAGCCATGTCCTCGGCGGCCTCGGCCTGCGGATCGCCAACGGCCCGGCGCGCGGGCTCGTCAAGCCGTCCCCGGGCGCAGGCCACGGCATCACCGGCATGCGGGAGCGTGTCACGATGCTCGGCGGGGAGATGACCGACGGACCGACGGAGGACGGCGGCTACGAGGTCGCCGTGTTCGTCCCCGTCCAGCGCGAAGGGGCCGACCAGTGATCAGGGTGCTGATCGTCGACGACCAGATCATGGTCCGCGAGGGGTTCTCGGTGCTCCTCGGCGCGATGCCGGACATCGAGGTCGTCGGCGAGGCCGTCAACGGCCGGGAGGCGGTCGCGCAGGTCGCCGCCCTCCGCCCCGACGTCGTCCTCATGGACATCCGGATGCCCGAACTCAACGGCATCGAGGCCACCCGCGAGATCGTCGCCGCCGACGCGGACGCGAAGGTCCTCGTCCTCACCACCTTCGACCTCGACGAGTACGTCTACCAGGCGCTGCGCGCCGGCGCGTCCGGCTTCCTCCTCAAGGACGCCTCGGCCCGGCAGCTCGCCGACGGCGTCCGGATCGTGGCGGCGGGCGAGGCGCTGCTCGCGCCGACCGTGACGAAACGGCTCATCACCGAGTTCGCGCGGACTGCCGACACCGCGCCGAGGGCGCCCGCCGTCGCGCAGGTCGGCGAACTCACCGAGCGCGAGACGGAGGTCCTCGTCCTCATCGCGCAGGGCCTGTCCAACCAGGAGATCGCCGAGCACCTCGTCGTCGCCGAGTCGACCATCAAGACCCACGTCAGCCGGATCCTGGTCAAGCTGGGCCTGCGCGACCGGACACAGGCGGCGGTCTTCGCGTACGAGGCGCGGCTGGTGCAGGTCGGGCGGTAGCGTCGCGGCATGGACGCCGCCGCCGTGTTCGACCCCTGGTCCCCCGAGTTCGTCGCCGACCCGTACCCGGCCTACGCGGAGCTGCGGGAGGCCGGCCGGGCCCACTGGTACGGGCCCACACGGCAGTGGCTGGTCCCGCACCACGCGGACGTGTCGGCGCTGCTGCGGGACCGGCGCCTGGGGCGCACGTACACCCACCGCTTCACCCACGAGGAGTTCGGCCGCGCGGCGCCCGACCCCCGGCACGAGCCCTTCCACACCCTGAACGACCACGGGCTGCTCGACCTGGAGGGCGCCGACCACACCCGCATCCGGCGCCTCGTCTCGAAGGCCTTCACCCCGCGGACGGTGGAGCGCCTCGCGCCGACGGTACGGGAGCTGGCGGCCGGTCTCGTGGGGGAGCTGGTCGCGGCGGGCGGCGGCGACCTCCAGGCGGCGGTCGCCGAACCCCTGCCGGTCGCGGTCATCGCCGCGATGCTGGGCATCCCGGAGTCCGACGAGGAGCGGGCCATGCTGCGGCCGTGGTCGGCGGCGATCTGCGGGATGTTCGAGCTGAACCCCTCGGAGGAGACCGCCCGCGCGGCCGTCCGCGCCTCCGTCGACTTCTCCGACTACCTGCGCCGGCTGATCGCGCGCCGCCGGTCCGAGCCCGGCGACGACCTGGTCTCGGCGCTGGTCGGCGTCGAGGAGCTGACCGAGCAGGAGATGGTCTCCACCTGCGTGCTGCTGCTGAACGCGGGGCACGAGGCCACCGTGAACACGGCGGTGGGCGGGACGTGGACGCTGCTGCGCCACGACGCCTGGCCGTCCCTCGCCGCCGGAGAGCTGTCCACAGCTGTGGACGAACTCCTCCGCCACGACACACCGCTCCAGATGTTCGAACGGTGGGTCCTCGACGGCATCGAGGTCGGCGGGACGGTGATCCCCCGCGGCGCGCAGGTCGCCCTCCTGCTCGGCTCCGCCAACCGCGACCCGGCCGTCTTCGGCCCCACCGCGGACGAACTGGACCTGACCCGCGCCGACAACCCGCACGTCACCTTCGGCGCGGGCATCCACTACTGCCTCGGCGCCCCGCTGGCCCGCCTCGAACTCGACGCGGTCTTCCGCGCCCTGCGGGAGCGGGCGCCCGGGATGCGGCTCGCCGCGGACCCCGTCCGGAAACCCGGTTACGTGATCCGCGGCTTCGAGTCCCTCCTCGTGGAGGTCTGACCCGCGTCAGACCTGGAGGTCGCGGCGGCGCAGCCCCGCCAGACCGGCCGCGGTGAGGACCGCCGCCAGCGCCGTGAGCAGCAGCGGCCCGGTCCACGCCGGATCCGGGCCCGGCAGCTTGGGCAGGTGGGCGAAGGGGGAGAGGTCGAGCACGGCCTGCGGGAGGTCCAGGGCCGGGCCGATCCAGCCGAGGGCCAGGCACAGGCCCGCCACCCCCCACCCGGCCGCGGCGAGGCGCGGCGCCGCGCCCCACGCCAGCACCGCCACCCCCGCGAGGGTCCACACGGCCGGCAGCTGGACGAGCGCCGCGCCCAGGATCGGGCCGAGGTCGTCGCCGTACGAGAGGGCCAGGCCGAGGCCGGCGAGGGCGAGGATCAGCGCGGAGCCGGCGAAGGCGTGGGCCAGGTGGCCGGCCGCCCAGCGCAGCCGCCCGAGCGAGGCCGCGAGCAGGGGTTCCGCCCGGCCCGAGGTCTCCTCGCCGTGCGCCCGCAGCACCGCCCCGACCGCGTACAGGGCGGCGAGCATCCCGAAGAGCGAGACCATCGTGGCAAGGAACGCGTCGGTCAGCCCTTCCTGGCCGCCCATCCGCTCGAAGATCTCCCGCGCCTTGTCGTTGTCGCCGACGATCTCCGCCGCGCCCTGCGCCATGCCGCCGAAGACGAGCCCGCCGAGGAGGAAGCCGAGCCCCCAGCCGGTCAGCGCACCGCGCTGGAGGCGGACGGCGAGCGCGCCGGCGGTGGCGAGCCGGCCCGCGGCGGGGCCCGGCCGGGTGGCGAGGAAGGACGCGCCGACGTCGCGCCGCGCGGCGAGCCCGTACGCGAGGACCGTCTGCAGGAGCACGGCCGCGGCGATCAGCAGCAGCACCCACCAGCGTTCGCCGCCGTACGCGCGGACGTTCTCGGCCCAGCCGACGGGGGACAGCCAGGTGAGCGCGGACGAGCCGGAGGCGTCGCCGGAGTCGCCCGCGGCCCGCAGCGCGAAGGCCAGGCCGAGGACGCCGCCCGCGATGCCCTTGGCGAGCCGCGCGCTCTCGGTGAGCTGCGCGGCGAGCGCGGCGACGGTCGCGAAGACCATGCCGGTGCCGCCGATGGCGAGGCCGAGGGCGAGCGCCCCGGCGAGGCCCTGTCCGGCGAGCCCGGCGACGACGAGGAGGGCGGTGGCGGCGTTGAGCGTCAGCGCCGCGAGCAGCGCGGAGGTGAGCGGGGCCCGGCGGCCCACCGCCCCGGCGGAGAGGAGCTCCTGCCGGCCCGTCTCCTCCTCCTCGCGGGTGTGCCGGACGACGACGATCAGCGAGGCGACGGCCGCGAGGACGGCGGCGAAGGCGCCGAAGCGCCAGGCGACGAGCCCGCCGAGGGAGTCGGAGAAGACCGGCCCGTAGAGGGAGCGCAGGGAGCTGTTCGCGGTCATGGAGGCGGCGAGTTCGGCGCGCGCCTCGGCCGTCCCGTACAGCCCCTCCAGGGAGCCGGGTCCCGAGGCGACGAGGCCGCCGGTGACCAGGGCCCACAGGGGGAGGGCCAGCCGGTCGCGGCGGAGCGCGAGCCGGGTGAGGGTGCCGGTGCCGGCGAGGGCGGTCATGACGCCACCTCGGTGTCCGCGTAGTGGCGGAGGAAGAGCTCCTCCAGGGTGGGCGGGGTGCTGGTGAGCGAGCGGACGCCGGCGGCGAGCAGCGCGGCGAGGACCGGGTCGAGCTTGTCGGTGTCGACCTGGAGCCGGACCGTGCGGCCCTCGACGCGCAGGTCGTGGACGCCGGCGAGCCGGTCGAGCCCCCGGGGCGGTCCGGCGAGCTCGGCGGTGACGCTGGTACGGGTCAGGTGGCGCAGCTGCGCGAGCGAGCCCGATTCCACGGTGCGGCCCTTGCGGACGATGCTGACCCGGTCGCAGAGGGACTCGACCTCGCTGAGGATGTGGCTGGAGAGCAGCACGGTCCGGCCCCGGTCGCGGGCCTCGCGGACGCAGTCCTGGAAGACCTCCTCCATCAGCGGGTCGAGGCCGCTGGTGGGCTCGTCGAGGACGAGGAGTTCGGCGTCGGAGGCGAAGGCGGCGACGAGGGCGACCTTCTGCCGGTTGCCCTTGGAGTAGGTGCGGCCCTTCTTGGTGGGGTCGAGCTCGAAGCGCTCGATCAGCTCGGCGCGGCGGGCCTGGTCGAGGCCGTCGCCGCGCAGCCGCCCGTACAGGTCGATGACCTCGCCGCCGGAGAGGTTGCGCCAGAGGGTGACGTCGCCGGGGACGTACGCGAGCCGCCGGTGGAGGGCGACGGCGTCGGCCCAGGGGTCGCCGCCGAGCAGCCTCACGGAGCCGGAGTCGGCGCGCAGCAGCCCGAGGAGGACGCGGATGGTGGTGGACTTCCCGGCGCCGTTGGGGCCGAGGAAGCCGTGGACCTCGCCGGTGGCGACGGTGAGGTCGAGTCCGTCGAGGGCGTGCGTGCGGCCGAACGACTTGTGGAGTCCGGTGACGCTGATGGCGTTCGTCATGCTTCGGAACGTACGCTCATTTCACAAATTTGTGAAGTTAAGGAACCGTAAAAAGGAACGGTATAGAGTCGCCCCATGACCAGCACCGAAGGCACCCCGCCGCAGGAGGACGCCGTCTCCCGTTTCGTGGAGCGCTTCGCCGGCGAGCTGACCGAGGCCGGCATGCAGCGGATGGCCTCCCGGGTCTTCGCCGCCCTGCTCGCCTCCGAGACCGCCTCCCTCACCTCCGCGGAGCTCGCCGAACAGCTCAGGATCAGCCCCGCCGCCGTCTCCGGCGCGATCCGCTACCTCACCCAGGTCGGCATGGTCGCCCGCGAGCGCGAACCGGGCACCCGCCGCGAGCGGTACGTGCTCCACAACGAGATCTGGTACGAGACCTTCACCCGCCGCGACCAGATCCTGCTCCGCTGGGAGAAGGTCCTCCGCGACGGCGCCGCCACCCTCGGCCCCGACACCGCCGCCGGCGCCCGCACCACCGAGACCGCCGACTTCTTCGCCTTCCTGCAGGAGGAGATGCTCACCCTGATGGACCGCTGGCGCGAACGGAAGGCGGCCGGTCAGGCGGTCGGCCGGTCGGCCGGTCAGGCTGCCGGGGACCCTCAGGAGCCGACCGCCTCCTGAGGCTCCCGGGGCACGACACCGGTGGGCGCTGCGCGGCGCAGCGCGCCCCGGCGGTGCCAGAAGCTCCACCAGCCCACGGCGAGGCCGCCGAGCACGCCGAAGAAGCCGACCGTCGCCAGGGCGCCGACCGTCCCGTCCGGATCCGAGCCGACCCGCCGCTCGCCCACATAGCCGTACAGATCCCCCTTCCAGGGGCCGTACGAGACGACGAAGGCGGTCTCCCAGCTGCCGACGAGCAGTGGATCGCGCGTCGGGTCGCACGCGAACGGGCCGGTGCGCTCCCGGCCGTCCCACGGGTCCTTCCAGCGGACCACGCAGTCGCCGTCCGCCTCCTCGCTCACCACGGTGAGGTCGGTCTGCGGATCGGCGTCGGCCGCGCCGATCCAGTTCCACGCGAGGGCGAGCACGACGGCGAACGGCAGGACGACCCACCGCCAGCGGCCTGTCAGCCGCCGACGGAGCTCCTTGCGGCGGGCGGCCGCGACCTCCGCGGGCGGGGCGGCCGGGAACGCCAGGGACGCGGCGCGGTGGTCCGGCGGATCCGGGACCTCCAGGGCCGACAGGCCAGCCCCCTCGGCGTGGTCCAGCACCCGCCGCCGCACGGCCTCCCCGCGCAGTGGCCTCGCCCAGAACAGCGGGCCGCCGCCGGGCAGCGCGAGCACCCCGCCCACGCGCGGGTCGCCGCACCACCACAGCACTCCGGGCGCCACCGGACGGACCGGCGTCCAGCGCGTCCGGGAGGCGATCACCCGGAGCGTCCACCGCTCCTCCCCGTCCGGTGCGGCCAGGACGACCGTCTCCCCCTTCCAGTCATCGGCCACCGCCACCGCCGCGTGCGCCGACCACGCCCTCGCCCCGAGCACCCGGCGGAAGCGCCGGGCCATGGGCCAGGAGAAGCTCCCGGCGCACAAGGCCGTCAGCCCGAGCCCGACGATCACGGAGGTCACGCTCCTCGACCATCCGCCGTCCAGGCCGGACAGCACGCCGACACCGACACCGAGAGCCGTCAGCAGCCCTCCGGCCGCCAGCGCCTGCACGCCGCCGCGCCGGTACTCCCGCAGCGACTCCGCCGTCGCAGGCAGATCCACGGCCCGTGTCATGCAACCCCCCCAGGTCACAGCAGTCACTTCCGAGGGAGAAGGTATCCGCCGCGCGCCGGAGGGGCCAGGCTCAGGCGAGGGGCTGCGTGGCGCGGGGCAGCGTCAGCCCCCAGGCCGCCGCGCGGACCGTCCAGGTGCGGCGTCGGACCGGGCCCGCGACGCGGCCGTCCGCGCGGTAGCGGAAGTCCGGTCCCGAGACCGTCAGGGTCCCGGCGACGGCGCGCCGGGGCGTGCCGTCGGCGCCGGCCGGATGGACGGCCACCTCCGCCGTGCCGTCGCCCGTGTCCGCCGGGCGCGCCGTCACCGCCGTGACCGGGGCGTCCACGTCCGCGAGCAGCACCCCGTCCGCCTCCACCCGCAGCCGGTGCACCAGGACGGCGGGGAACGGCGGCGCCGGCCGCACCAGGGTGCGCACCAGGGAGCGGCAGGTCCCCCAGACGGACGGGGCGGTGCCGGCGGCCGGGACCGGTACGGCCGGCACCCGCAGCTCGCCCAGGACCACCCCGTCGCTGTCGTCCACCAGCAGGTCCAGGCTCCGTACCGTCCCGTCCAGGACCGTCCGGGCCGCCGCCACCGCGCCGCGCGGCACGCCGAAGCCGTGCGCGACCTCCAGGGCGTCCGGCGGGCCGATCGGGACCAGCGCCAGCGGCGCCCGATCCCGGTGCAGCAGGGTCACCGCGCGCAGCAGCGCCCGGTCGTCACCGAGGACGACGGGGCGCCGGGAGCCGCGCCGGGACAGGGCGCGGGAGAATTCCTCGGGAGAGTCCGGCAGGCAGATCTTCGCCTCCGCGCCCGCGGACAGGACATCCTTCGCGATCCGCACGGACTCGCCGTCACTTCGGCGGGCGACCGGGTCGACGATGACCAGCAGCTGGTCGTGATCCGACACCTCGGTCCTTCCTCGGGTAGCATCTTTGTGCAAGAGCCCCTTGCGCTATTGCGCCAGGGGCTTCGTCTATTCCGGGGCACACCGGTGAGGCGGCGTACGCCCCCTGACCTTGGACATGCCCCGCCCGGAAGGGGTGTACGCCTGTGCCCGCACTTGTGCTGCTCGGTGCTCAGTGGGGTGACGAGGGCAAGGGAAAGGCCACCGACCTGCTCGGTGGATCCGTGGACTACGTGGTGCGTTACCAGGGCGGCAACAATGCCGGCCACACGGTCGTCGTCGGCGACCAGAAGTACGCGCTCCACCTCCTCCCTTCCGGAATCCTCTCCCCGGGGTGCACCCCGGTGATCGGAAACGGTGTCGTCGTCGACCCGGCGGTCCTGCTCTCCGAGCTGAGCGGACTGAACGAGCGCGGCGTGGACACGTCGAAGCTCCTGATCAGCGGCAACGCCCACCTGATCACCCCGTACAACGTCACCCTCGACAAGGTGACGGAACGGTTCCTCGGCAAGCGCAAGATCGGCACCACCGGTCGCGGCATCGGCCCCACCTACGCCGACAAGATCAACCGCGTCGGCATCCGGGTCCAGGACCTGTACGACGAGTCGATCCTGGAGCAGAAGGTCGAGGCGGCCCTGGAGCAGAAGAACCAGCTCCTCGCCAAGGTCTTCAACCGCCGCGCGATCGAGTCCGGCCGGATCGTCGAGGAGATGCTCCAGTACGCGGACCAGATCCGCCCGTACGTCGCCGACACCACCCTGATCCTCAACGACGCCATCGACGAGGGCAAGGTCGTCCTCTTCGAGGGCGGCCAGGGCACCCTCCTGGACGTGGACCACGGCACGTACCCCTTCGTCACCTCCTCGAACCCGACCGCCGGCGGTGCCTGCACCGGCGCGGGCGTCGGCCCGACGAAGATCAACCGGGTCATCGGCATCCTCAAGGCGTACACGACCCGCGTCGGCGCCGGCCCGTTCCCGACCGAGCTCTTCGACGCCGACGGCGAGGCCCTGCGCCGCATCGGCGGCGAGCGCGGCGTCACCACCGGCCGCGACCGCCGCTGCGGCTGGTTCGACGCGGTCATCGCCCGCTACGCCACCCGCGTCAACGGCCTGACCGACTTCTTCCTCACCAAGCTGGACGTGCTGACCGGCTGGGAGGAGATCCCGGTCTGCGTCGCGTACGAGATCGACGGCAAGCGCGTCGAGGAGCTCCCGTACTCCCAGACCGACTTCCACCACGCGAAGCCGATCTACGAGACCCTGCCCGGCTGGTCGGAGGACATCACGAAGGCCAAGACCTTCGCGGACCTCCCGAAGAACGCGCAGAACTACGTGAAGGCGCTGGAGGAGATGTCCGGCGCCCCGATCTCCGCCATCGGCGTCGGCCCCGGCCGCACCGAGACGATCGAGATCAACTCCTTCCTGTAGGACGCCCGCGCGAGCGCCAGGACGCCTGCGCGAGCGCGCCGAGGGGCCCGCACCCGGTTCGACCGGGCGCGGGCCCTCGTGCGTTCTTCCGGCCGGGAAGTCGGCCTGAACCCTCCTTGCGCGGGCTGGGAACGCCCCCCTTAATGAGTCTTTCCGCGCGCGCGGACCCGCGCGCGTGCTCTGGCCACACGGGGAGCCATGGACTCGAACACACCACCCTCGCCACCCGCACCGCGCGTCCCGTCCGGCGCCCCCGCGCAGCCCTCTGCCGCGCCGCCGCCGATGCCGCCGCCGGCCCCGCCGCAACCCCCGGGCACCGGTCCCGTCGAGCTGAGGGTGGCCCGCCGGCTGCTCTGGATCGGCGGGGCCGTCTACCCGCTGGAGAACGTCGTCCGCGTCTACACCTTCGTCATCCGGCCCCGACGCGCGGAGGCCGTGGCGCGCTTCGTCAAACGCCTCGGCATCGTGCTGCTGGCCTTCCTCGGCATCGGTGTGATCACCGCCCTGTCGGGCAGCAGCGCGCTTCTGCAGATGGCCTCGGTCGGGCTCATGCTCGCGCTGGGCTGGTTCTTCGTCGAGATGATGCTGGTCGTCGGCGCCGGCTCCCACCTCACCCTGGCCATCGAGACCAACGGCGCTTCCACCGCGCTCGTCGCAGGGCCCCCGGAGCAGCTCCACCGGCTCGTCCACTCCATCGCGTACGCGATAGACCACCCGGACGCCGAACTCCTGGAACGCGTGGGGTCCCTGGCGATCAGCAATCCCAGCAACTACTACTTCGGCGACACCGTGAACATGTACGGCGGCAGCGGCAACAAGGGGATCTCACGATGAGCGACAGCACGCACCACTACCACGGCGACGTCGTGAACATGCACGGAGGACAGGGCAACCAGGGCATCGTCCACCACCACGCCCCGGCTCCGGCGCTCACCCCGGAGCAGGCGCTCGCGGCCGTCCGGGAGCTGGCAGAGGCGCTCCGCACCCAGCTGCCCGACGCGGACCGGGAGGCGCTCGACGAGGGCCTGGCGGGACTCGACGAGGCGGCGGCCGGGCCCGAGCGGCGACGGACGCTGCTCGCGATCGCGGGGATCGCCGCGACCGTCGGCACCCTCGGGCAGCCGCTGCTCGACTCGGTCCGGGCCGCGCTGGAGCTGCTGGGGAGCTGACGGCGGCCAGGGGGCCTCAGTCCGCGCGGCGGTACTCGCCCGGTTCGGTGTCGTACATGGGGTAGACCTGGAGGATCTCCTCGCCCTTGTACGTCGTCAGCACCAGGTAGCTGCCGGGGTCGTCGCGGACGCACTCCGGGTCGGCGCCGGGCTCCAGGGCCATGGGGCCGAGGACGTACGGGGGCGTGGTGCCCGCCAGGATGGCCGTCCAGGTGCAGTTGACGGCGTCCGACAGGGTGTTGCCCTCCTCGTCCGTGCGCGGGTAGACGCTCAGCGAGCGGAAGACGGCGGCGCCGACCGCGCCCTGGGTGATCGTCACCTCGTCGGTGTAGCGGTCCGCGTCCGGGCCCTCGACGAGGGGCTTCGTCTTCCACCGGCCCAGGTACTTCGCGGGCAGGATCGCCGCACCGGTGCGGGCCTTGTGGAAGGTGGTCCGCGCCGCGCCCGAGGTCCATTCGAGGACCTCGGGGGAGCGCAGGGAGAGGGTCTGGTGCGAGGCCGCCATGCACCGCCCGGCGGGCACGCTGGTGGTTACGTCGGACTCGCCGAGGACGACCTTGTCCTCGTCGGCGGAGACGAGCCGCGAGCGGCCCATGCACAGCCGCCCGTCGCCGACGTGGGTGTAGACGGCGGTCTTGGTGCCGACGGCGCCCTGCACGAGCTCGATCCGGACGGTCTCGCGCGGGCTGTCCTCGGTGCCCCGGAGGATGCCCTCCCAGGCGCCGAGGAAGGCGGCGGGCACGGCCCCGGCGGGCTGCGCGGAGCCGGCGGAGGACGCGGTGGTGCCCTTGCCGTCGGGGGTGGTGGTGCCCGGGCCGCCGAGCGGCCACAGCGCGTAGCCGACGCCCGCCGCCGCGGCGACGGCGGCGGTCGCGAGCGTGGCGGTCAGGACGCGGCGCCGGGACCGGGGCCGTACGGGTTCCGGGTCCGGCGCGGGGCCGGGGCCGGGCGCGGGCGTCGGGGCGCCGGCCGCCGCGCCGCCCGCCGTGCGCTCCCGGGCGTGCTCCGTCCCGGAAGGGCCCGCGGAGCCGTCCGCGCCCTCCGCCTCCAGGAGCCGGGCCGCGTGCCGGCCGAGGCGGACGAGGACGTCGGCGGGCAGCCAGGGGTCGGCGACCGGGAGGGTCTCGGCGATCTCGGCCGCCGTCGGCCGCCGCGCCGGGTCCTTGGCGAGGCAGGCCCGGATCAGCCCGGTCAGCTCGGGTGCCACGTCGGTCAGGTCCGGGTCGTCGTGGGCGATCCGGAACATCAGCGCGTGGACGCCGCTGTCGGAGGTGCCGAAGGGGGAGCGGCCGGTCGCCGCGTAGGCGAGGACCGAGCCGAGGCAGAAGACGTCGGAGGCCGGGCCCAGCTTCTCGCCGCGCACCTGCTCGGGCGACATGAAGCCGGGGGAGCCGACGACGGCGCCGGTGCTGGTGAGCCCGCCGTCGGTGACGGTGTCGACGGCGCGTGCGATGCCGAAGTCGATGATGTGCGGGCCGTCGACGGTCAGCAGCACGTTGGAGGGCTTGAGGTCGCGGTGGACGAGCCCGGCCCGGTGGATGTGGTCGAGGGCCCGGCCCAGGCCGGCGCCGAGGGCGCGGACGGTGGCGGACGGCAGCGGTCCGTACTCGTCGCCGACGACGGTCCGCAGCGAGGGACCGGGCACGTATCCGATCGCCACCCACGGGGAGGCGGCGGAGGTGTCGGAGCCGAGGACGGGCGCGGTGCCGTTGCCGCCGACGCGCCTCAGCGCCTCGACCTCGCGGTCGAAGCGGCGCCGGAACTCCTCCTGGGCGGCGAGCTCGGTGTGCACCACCTTCACGGCGACGGTCCGCCCGCCGGCCGAACGCGCGAGGAACACCCGGCCCATGCCGCCGACCCCGAGACGGCCGATGAGTCGGAACGGGCCGATGGCGACCGGGTCTTCCGCGTTCAATGGCTCCACGTGGCAAGAGGATGCCAGACGGGGCGGACGGCCCGGGGCGCGGTCGGGGTCACGGTCCGGTGTCGGCGGGCCGGCCGGGGGCCGGTCACCCCTCGCCGCAGATCCGCAGCCCCTTCGGGGTGGCGCACGGCAGGTGCCCGCGGGCGCGCACGATGTCCTGCCCGCGCCCGCGAGCCAGGTAGGCGAGGAAGCTCGCGGTGAGGGAGTCGGTCGGCGGGTCGCCCCAGGTGTAGGCGTACTCGATCTCCCGGTAGGGGTACGGGGACGAGCCCAGCTCGTCCAGGACCGGGCCGCGGCCGTCGAGGGCGATGCCGTGCAGGCCCTTCGCGGTGGAGCCGGCGCCGAGTTCCGCGTAGCCGAGGGCGCCGGGGAGGCGGGCGACGGTGGCCAGGACCTGGTCGGTGGAGTCGAGTTCGCAGCGGACGACCTTCGCCTCCTTGTCGTCGACGGTGGAGCAGTCGCGGGAGGAGTTGGCGGGCTCGTTGCGGCCGAGGACGCGGCGCTGGAAGACCTCCCGGGTGCCGGAGTTGGCGTCCCGGCTGACGAGGAGGACGGGCAGGTCGGGGAGGTCCGCCGGCAGTCCGGGGCCCTCCAGCTGGTTCCAGCGGGCGACGTCGCCGCGGTAGAGGGCGCGGATCTGCTCCAGGGTGAGGTTCTCGACGGGCACGGCGTCGTGGGCGACGACGGTGAAGAGGGAGACGGCGACCAGGTGCTCGCGCAGCTGCGGGTGGCCGGCCGGGCCGTGGCCGTCGGAGAGGGCGATGACGGCGGGGGAGTCCTCGCCGTCCGCGGCCGCCCCGGCCGCGGCGAGGTCGCGGACGCCGGCGGTGGAGCCGTCGGCGTCGACGGTGACGGTGGCTCCCGCGCAGTCCTTCTCGTACGCCTTCGCGACCTCCCGGACGACGGGGGCGAAGGCGGTGGAGCCGGTGACGGTGAGGCTGCCGCGGGCGCAGCCGATCGGGGGCGGGGTCTGCTCGCGGACGATGATCGCGGCGAGCGCGACCACGCAGGCGGTGAGGACGACGGTGACGGTGCGGGCGACGGGGCTGAAGCGGCCGGACTCGTCGTCGGGGGTGGTCGAGCGGTTGCGGAGGATCCTGCCGTCCGTGACGGTGCCGTGGGCCTCGATGGCGGCGTCGGTGACGGGCCCGGCGAGCTGGACGAGGAGCTTGTAGTACTGGCCGGGGGCGAGGGCGACCCGGGGGACCAGGAGGGCGTTCCCTGCCCGGCGCAGTTTCGGTTCGTGCTTCAGGTCGTCGCGGAGCGAGTCCCACCCCTGGGGGACGGTGGCGACGACGCCGAGGACGTCGACGGCGGAGGAGCCCTCGCCGAAGGTGAAGCGGAGGGCGTGACCGGAGGTGTCGAGCGCGTAGTCGCCGTGGGTGATGTCGACGCCGCCGTCGTTCTCGACGCGGAGCAGGACGAGGGTGGCGCCGTCGGAGGCGCTGCCGAGCACCTCGCCGTCGCGGACGGTCATCACCCCGCCGTCCCGGGTGCCGCCCTCCTTGTGGAGGAGGGTGTTGAGCTGGACGCGGTAGCCGAGCCGCTTGCCCGGCCTGATGCGGCCGATCCAGACGGCGGCGACGGAGACGAGGACGCCGACGAGGGCGGTGGCGACGGCGATCACGTTCTCGGCGGTTATCCACTCCATGGCCGGGACGGTACGGACGGGTGTGCGAACGCGGGGGTGGTGTAGCGGCCCGACACCTGGAGTTCGCCGCTCGTTCAGCGGTGCCGCTCCGGGGTCCCGGGGCGGGGTCGTCCGGGTGGCCCGGCAGGGGTTGCCCGGGCCGTCGGAGCGTGGATGTAATGGCCATGAGGGGGCCCTTCCGGAGGAGGAACCCCATGCGTGTCGTCGAAGTGACCGCCTACGGCGGACCCGAGGTCCTCAGGTCGGTGCGCCGCCCCGAGCCGGACCCCGCGGACGCCCCGGGGCGGGTCCGGGTACGGCTCAAGGCCGCCGGGGTGAACCAGGCGGACCTCAAGATCCGCTCCGGTCGTTACGCCGCCGCGCTCTCCGCGCTGACCCCGCCCTTCGTCCTCGGCTACGACTTCGCGGGCACCCTGGTCGACCCGGCTCCGGGGCTCCCCGAGGGCACCCGGGTGGCCGGTTTCGTGCCCTGGGTGGAGGAGGCGACCGGTGCGGGGACGTACGCGGAGACCGTCCTGGTGGAGCCGGAGTGGCTGGCCCCCGTCCCGGACGAGGTGGACTTCACGGCGGCGGCCTCCCTGCCGCTCTCCGCGGTGACCGCAGCGCAGGCGCTGGACCTGTTGGCGCTGCCGGAGGGCTCGACGCTCCTCGTCACCGGGGCGAGCGGGGTGGTGGGACGGTTCGCGGTGCAGCTGGCGGCGCGGGCGGGCCACCGGGTGATCGCCCTCGGCGACGGCGACGACGCCCACGAGCTGCGGCTCCTCGGGGCCGACGCGGTGGTGCCGCGCGGGGCGCTGGACCAGGAGGTCGCCGGGGTGCTCGGCGCCGCGCCCGACCGGGTGGACGGGGTCTTCGACGCGGCGCTGATCGCCGATCCGCTGCTGCGGGCCGTCAAGGACGGCGGGGTCTTCGTCTCGGCCTCCGGCGAGCGGGTCCCGGTCGCCGAGCGGGACGTCCGGGTGGACGCGGTCGTCGGCCGCCCCGACGCGGCGCTCCTGAAGGAGCTGCTCGACCTGCTCGGCGCGGGCGGCCTCGCGACCCGGGTGGCCGACGTGCTGCCGCTGGAGGAGGCGGCGGAGGCCCACCGCCGGGTGGAGGCGGGCCACCGTCCGGGCCGCATCGTCCTCATGATCTGAGGCCCCCTCGGCCGATGGCCGACACCTGGTCGATTCCCCATGACGCGCCCCCTGGTGGCTCGGCCCCCAGGGGGTCAATCTTGGTCTAGACCTTGACAGGTACAGACCAGTGCCGCTTCGCTGTCCTTCCCCCCACCGGAAGGACGACAGCGCATGCGACGACGTCTCCTCGCCCTCCTCGCCGCCCTCTGTACGGCGCTCGGGCTCGCGATCCTGCTCCCCACCACGGCCGGCGCGGCCCCCGCCTGCGTCACCGCCTGGAACTCGGGCCAGGTCTACACCGGCGGCATGACCGCCTCGTACAACGGCCACAACTGGTACGCGAAGTGGTGGACGCAGAACGAGCGTCCCGGCTCCACCGACGTCTGGCGCGACGAGGGCGTCTGCGGCACCGACGGCGGTGGCGGCACCCCCGACCCGTCCGGATTCGTGGTCACCGAGGCGCAGTTCAACCAGATGTTCCCGAACCGGAACCCCTTCTACACGTACGCGGGTCTGGTCGCCGCCACCAAGAAGTACCCGGCGTTCGCGGGCACCGGCAGCGACACGGTGAAGAAGCAGGAGGCCGCGGCCTTCCTCGCCAACGTCTCCCACGAGACCGGCGGCCTGGTCCACATCGTCGAGCAGAACACCGCCAACTACCCGCACTACTGCGACGCCAACCAGCCGTACGGCTGCCCGGCCGGCCAGGCCGCCTACTACGGCCGCGGCCCGATCCAGCTCTCCTGGAACTTCAACTACAAGGCCGCCGGCGACGCCCTCGGCATCGACCTCCTGAACAACCCCTGGCGGGTCGAGCGCGAGCCGGACGTCGCCATGATGACCGGCCTCTGGTACTGGAACACCCAGAACGGCCCCGGCACCATGACCGCCCACAACGCCATGGTCAACGGCGCCGGCTTCGGCCAGACCATCTGGGCGATCAACGGCTCCCTGGAGTGCAACGGCGGCAACCCCGCCCAGGTCCAGAGCCGCGTCACCAAGTACCAGCAGTTCACCCAGATCCTCGGCGTCCCCGCGGGCAGCAACCTCAGCTGCTGACCGCCCGGCCCGCACCACCCTCCTCCGCACGCCCCGGCCCTCCCGGCCGGGGCGTGCGCGCGTCCGTCACCCCTGCCGCTCCGCCGCCGCCTCGACCGCCTCCAGCGCCGCCGACAGCCGGTCGAGCACCCGGACCGTCTCCTCGAAGGCGTCCTCGCCGCCGAGCGCGGCGGTCAGCCGGGCGGCCAGCTCCGCGTGACCGGGGTCGATGCGGGCGATCGCCGTGCGGCCCGCCTCCGTCGGCGCGAGCAGTTTGGCGCGGCGGTGCGCCGGGTTCGGGGCGTAGGCGGCCAGGCCGTCGCGGACCAGTAGGTCGGCGATCCGCTGGACGCTCTGCCGGGTGATGCCCATGACCCGGGCGATACCCGCCACCGGCAGCGGCTCCGGGAGCACCGCGCCGAGCACCTGCCACCAGGCGGCGGTCAGCCCGGCCGGCTCGGCGAGCTTCTCCGAGACGGCGAGGAACTGGCCGTTGAGCCGGAAGACGCCGAGGGCGGTCCGGCTCAGCGCGTCCTGCTGGGCCCGGCTCATTCGTTCAGCTCGGCGAAGGCGGCCGGGTCGGAGTGGTGGAAGAGCCGGTACCAGGCGTCCCGCTTGCCCTCCCAGGCGCCGAGGCGGGCGAAGATCTCGCGGGCGAAGGCGACGGGCTCGGTCGGCCCGGCGGTGACCAGGTCCCCGTCGGTGACCGCGTCGGCCTCGACGTACCGCCCGCCGCCCGCGTACCCGGTCGCGGCGAGGTAGAAGGGGGCGGCGCTGGTGTGCGCCCGGTCGTCGAGCAGGCCCTCACGGGCCAGTCCCGCGGTGGCGCCGCAGATGGCGGCGACCGGCACCCCGGCGGCCAGGAAGGCGCGGGCGGCGGCGGTGAAGGGGGCGAGCTCGTCGCCCTCGTCGTACTTCTCGGCGCCGGGGAGGATCAGCAGCGCGCTGTCCTCGGGGTGCAGCGCGTCCAGCGCGAGGTCGGGCACGATCCGGATCCCGGCGAGCGTGGTGACCGGCTTCCCGGCGTAGATGCCGACGGTCCGCACGGTGAAGCCGGCCCGGGCGAGCCACGCGGTGGCGTGCCCCGTCTCCCAGTCGGCGAGCGTGTCGTACACGGCGAGGTGAACGGTCCTGGATGCCATGACAAGAGGCTGTCATAACGACAGTATGCTGTCAATGAGAGGGTCGCCCGGCCGGCGACGAAATCCGCAGCCGACCGCCCGGCAGAGCACAGTGTCGTGTCCGGCGCGTTCTCGGTGGACAAGATGGTCATGGCCGCCCCACCTGCGGTTCCTTACCCTCGGGTGCATGACCCCTCATGTCATCGAACCCGATCCCCAGGCCGGAGCCGCCGTCAAGGCCGCGGACCGCGCGCACGTCTTCCACTCCTGGTCCGCCCAGGGCCTGATCGACCCGCTCGCCGTGGCCGGCGCGGAGGGTTCGTACTTCTGGGACTACGACGGCAACCGCTACCTCGACTTCACCAGCGGTCTCGTCTACACCAACATCGGCTACCAGCACCCCAAGGTGGTCGCCGCCATCCAGGAGCAGGCCGGGAAGCTCGCGACCTTCGCGCCCGCCTTCGCCGTCGACGTCCGCTCCGAGGCCGCGCGCCTCATCGCCGAGCGCACCCCCGGCGACCTGAACAAGATCTTCTTCACCAACGGCGGCGCCGAGGCCGTCGAGAACGCCGTCCGGATGGCCCGGCTGCACACCGGCCGCCACAAGGTGCTCTCCGCCTTCCGCTCGTACCACGGCGCCACCTCCACCGCGATCAACCTCACCGGCGACCCCCGCCGCTGGGCCTCCGACACCGGCTCCGCCGGCGTCGTGCGCTTCTGGGCGCCCTTCCTCTACCGCTCGCCGTTCTACGCCGAGACCGAGCAGCAGGAGTGCGAGCGCGCCCTCGCGCACCTGGAGGACACCATCGCCTTCGAGGGTCCCGGCACCATCGCCGCGATCATCCTGGAGACCGTCCCCGGCACCGCCGGCATCATGACCCCGCCGCCCGGCTACCTCACCGGCGTCCGCGAGATCTGCGACCGGTACGGCATCGTCTTCGTCCTCGACGAGGTCATGGCGGGCTTCGGCCGCACCGGCAAGTGGTTCGCCGCCGAGCACTTCGACGTCGTCCCCGACCTGATGACCTTCGCCAAGGGCGTCAACTCCGGCTACGTGCCGCTCGGCGGCGTCGCCATCAGCGAGGAGATCGCCGCCACCTTCGAGACCCGCCCCTACCCGGGCGGCCTCACCTACTCCGGCCACCCGCTGGCCTGCGCCGCCGCCGTCGCCACCATCCAGGTGATGGAGGACGAGAAGGTCGTCGAGAACGCCGCCCGCGTCGGCGAGCAGCTCCTCGGCCCCGGCCTGCGCGCGCTCGCCGAGCGCCACCCGTCGGTCGGCGAGGTCCGCGGCATGGGCGTCTTCTGGGCGCTCGACCTGGTGAAGAACAAGGAGACGCGCGAGCCGCTCGTCCCGTACAACGCGGCCGGCGAGGCGAACGCCCCCATGGCCGCCTTCGGCGCCGCGGCGAAGAAGAACGGCCTGTGGCCCTTCGTGAACATGAACCGCACCCACGCCGTCCCCGCCTGCAACGTCTCCGACGACGAGGTCAAGGAGGGCCTGGCGGCCCTCGACGCGGCCCTCACCGTCGCCGACGAGCACACGGTCTGACCCGCTCGCCCCGCTCGCCCCGCCCGCTCCGCCGGCCCCGCCGGCCCCGCTGCCCCGCCGCCCCTGCGGCCACGGGGGCTGCCGGGGCCGCGGGGCCTAGCCGCTCTCCGGGGCGCCGCACCGGGTCGGACCGGGCAGCAGGGAGAGCAGCCGGGCGAGGGCCTGTTCGGAGGGGGAGCCGGCCTCGGCGCTGAACACCACGGCCCGCTCGCCGGAACCCGAACGGTGCTCCAGCGTGACGACGGACAGCTCCAGGCGCCCCGCCACGGGATGGTCGAAGGTGACCGGGCCGCAGGGGTCCTCGGGCGCGGCGCCCTCCGGCCTGGTGGCGCCCTCCGGCCTGGCCGCGGCGCGCCACCACAGTTCGGTGAACTCGGTGCTGTTCTCGGTCAGTTCGGAGATCAGCTCGGCGAGCAGGCGGTCCGTCGGATACCGCTGGGCGGCCCCCCGCAGCGAGGCCGCCACCCCGGCCGCCGGCCGGTCCCGCCGTCCGAACAGGGCGCGGGTGCGGGGGTCGAGGAAGACCATCCGGGCCAGGTTGGGCCGGACGACGAGATACGCGGCGGGGTCCGGCTGGGGCGCCGTGCCGCGCAGGTGCCAGGCGAGCAGCGCGCCCCCCAGCGGGTTCCAGCCGACGACGTCGTGGCGGTGGTTGAGCACCACCGCGGGCAGCGACGGCATCGACGAGGCGACGCGCCGCAGCGCGTCGGAGCCGTCCCGGCCCGCCGCCTGGTGGGCCAGCCAGTAGAGGTGCGCCCGCTGGGTGCTGTCGAGGAGCAGGGCGCGGGCGATCGCGTCCAGGACGGCGGGCGAGACCCGCCGCGCCCTGCCCTGTTCGATGCGGGCGTAGTAGTCGTGACTGATCCCGCCGAGCAGCGCCACCTCCTCCCGCCTCAGCCCGGGGACGCGGCGCGGTGACGCGCCGGGAGGCAGGCCGACCTTCTCGGGCGTGACGAGACAGCGCTGGGACCGGAGGAAATCGCCCAAGCGGGCTGCATCATTCATGGAAACACGGTTCCATGGGCATGGAATGCCCCGCCAGCCCCCAGCCTGCCCCTATTGATCATTCCCTAATCCGGCCATGAGAGGCCGTCGGTTCATTCCTTGAGGAGTGAGGCGAGCGCGGCTTCCGACGGGGATCCGGATTCGGCCCGGTAGAGGACGATGCACTGGTCAGCGGCGTCCGGAAGTCGGAGCGTCTCGAAGGACAGCGTCAGCCGCCCCACCTTGGGGTGATGGACGGAACGGGTGCCGTGGGTCTTGTCCCAGACGACATGTCCGGACCAGATCTCGGCGAACTCCGGACTCTTGTCGTTGAGGCGGTGAATGAGTGCCGAAAGCTCGGGGTCCCCGGGATATCGGCCCGCCATGACACGCAGATATCCCGCCAATTCGTGGGCCTCGTCCATCCAATGCGGATAGAGCGCGCGGGAACCCGGTTCGAGGAAGACCAGTTCGGCGAGGTTGGGCAGGTCCTCGTCGCGGGCCGTCGGATCGAGGTCGATGTGGCCGGAGAAGAGGATCCGGGCGAGCCGGTTCCACGCCAGGATGTCGACCCGGCGCCCGAGCAGGACGGCGGGCCCGTTCTCGTACGCCGCGATCATCCGGGCCACGGCCGGCCGGGCCTTCTCGGACAGGGGCTGCGGATTCCTCGGCGCCGGGCCGGAGCGGGCGGCGAGGTCGTGGAGATGGGCCCGTTCGTCCGGGCTCAGCCGCAGCGCGGTCGCCAGGGCGTCCAGGACCTCGGGAGAGGCGGTGCCGTTCTGTCCCTGTTCGAGGCGCGTGTAGTAGTTGACGCTCACCCGGGCGAGCTGGGCCACTTCTTCCCGCCGCAGTCCGGACACCCGCCGGCGCTTCCCGGCGTCACCGGTCAGCCCGACGTCCTCGGGACTCAGTCGGCCGCGCCTGATCTGCAGGAAGCGTCCGAGTTCCAATTCCCCCGTAGCCTTCTTCATGGATGACCGCCCCCTCAGCCGTCGCCGCGCGTGACGAGCGGCCGGTCGGTGCGCGAAATCCACGCGAGGAGGAAATCCCCCGCCGGTCTTGATCCGGGCGGTGGTAAGTACGGGTGGCCCGACGGGCCGCCGGACGGGTTCGTTCTCGATGGCATATTCACGGCGCGTGTCGAATGCCATGGTCTCTGCAAGGCGAGTCCCATGTGATTCCCCCTGTTGTCCTGCCGGGCCGAGTCGGTTGCCCCTTGAACGTTCAGCCTTCGAACTCGGCCCCGGTGATTCGGTTGTCCGGCGATCATAGCAAGTGGCCGAAGTCCATCAAGTCGACTTCGCGGGGCGGAAGTTACCGACGGCGACAAGAGAGGCGTCCGGAGAAACCGAATGATTGATATTCCGGGAATCAATCATTCCTTCGCGCCCGGTCCGCACGGCTCAGGCCCCTGGTGGGGGGAGGTACCAGGGGCCTGAGGGCCGGGGGCGCCGGGGAAGGGCCGGCTCCATGCCGGCGGCGCGCCCGCGGTTGCCGGGCGGGAGGCGAATCGCGGCGGATATCCGGACAACCGACAGGTGGAATACCGGATATCCGCCGCCTCCTCGCGGACTACTTCGCGAGGAAGTCCTCGAGCAGCGTGGCCAGCGCGATGGGCGTCTCCACCATGGGGTAGTGGCCCGCGTTGCCGATCACCGCCAGCTCGCCGTTGGGGTAGTGCTTCATCCAGGTCCCGTTCATCGCCTCGGCGGTGACCGCCGGGTCGTTCTCGCCCACGACCACGAGGGCCGGCACCTCGGAGCCGGTGATCCGGGCCGAGAAGTCCGTGGTGCGGAAGGAGTCCAGGTAGCTGCGGAAGGCGACCGGGCCGACCGCCTTCATCGACGCGTCCGCCCAGGAGTCCACCCAGGTCGGCGAGAGCCTGTCGCCCGTCGTCATGTTGATGACGATCCGGCGGTTCTCCACCTTGTGCGCCGCCTCGGCGAACAGCGGGAAGTCCTCGTCCGGGATCGGCATGCCGGACGCCGGCACCGGGCTGAGGCCGATCAGCCGGCGCACCCGGTGCGGGGCCTTGAGCAGCACCTGCTGGGCCGGCTGGCCGCCCAGCGAGTGGCCTATCAGGGAGAACTCCTGCCAGCCGAGGTGGTCGGCGAGCGCCAGCACGTCCGAGGCGATCTCGTCCGTGCTGTACGTGCCCGCCTCGTCGCGGGCGTGGCTGAAGCCCCGCGCGTCCATGAAGGCGTACGAGAAGCGGCTCCCGTCCAGGTAGGGCCACCAGGCGCTGAAGGTCTCGTGGCCGCCGAACAGCGAGTGCAGCACGATCACCTTGTGCGGGCCGTCTCCGACGGTGCGGGCGGGCGGGACGTAGCGGCCGGTCACGGCCATGGGTGCCTCCAGGAGGGAATCGGTGGACCGGATCGCCCGGTCGGTGTCGCGGTCGGTGGCGGGCCCGGGCAGCAGCAGCCGCCCGAGCTCCGCGTGCAGTTCGTCGAGGTCCTCACGGTGTCCGTGCAGGACGATGTGTCCGTCGGGGCGGACCAGGTGGAAACCCGGCCGTCCGCAGTGCAGTTCGCGTGCCGCGCGCCGGGGGAGGTCGGCCTTCCGGCCGCGTCCGCCGCGGCGCGGTGCCTCCGTGACGTCCACGACGCGGACCGCGCGGCCGAAGGGCTGTGCCAGCCGGCGCACCGCCTCGGCGAGATCCGCCCCGGCGGCCCGCCTCGGATCGGGCGACACCAGCACCGAGAACGGGCCGGGATCGGCTCCGGGACCGGCCAGGCCCAGGTCGACGGCGAGTTCCCGGGGCAGGGCTGCCCCTTCGCGGGCGTGCCTGCGCAGCGTGGACCTGAACGAGCACCAGGTGGCGCGGTGCGTCCGCCGCTCGCGCGCGGCCCCCGGCTCGGGTGCGTACACCCAGCGCCGGCCGGCCGCGATCGGCAGGTAGAAGCGGTCGAGGGCGCGGGTGCGGTCGAGCGCCTTCATCGCGGTGTCGCGCAGCAGGACCTGGCCGATGCCGGTCCACATGGCCGCGCGGGTCTGCAGGTCGGTGTCGCGGACCACCGCGTCGGCCACCGGAGCGCGCTCCGCGGTGTACGTGGCGAGCAGCTCGGGCCTCGCGTGCCCCCGCACCACCGAGGCCAGCTTCCACGCCAGGTTCTGCGCGTCCTGCATGCCCGTGTTCAGGCCCTGGCCGCCCATCGGGCTGTGTGCGTGCGCCGCGTCCCCGGCCAGGAAGACCCGGCTCAGCTGGAAGGAGGCGGCGCGCCGGCGGTGCAGCCGGAAGGTGGTGACCCAGTCGGGGTCGACGAGGCGCAGCCCGCCGGGCCCGCGCATGTCGACCAGGCGCTGCATGTCCTCCAGGGTGCCCTCGGTGAGTCCGGCGGGCGCGTTGGTGAAGAAGCGGTACAGGCCGTGCGGCTGCGGGACGATCGCGAGGACGCCCAGCCGGGACTGGTGGTAGTGGATCTCGTCGGGGGCCAGCGGGTTGTCCTCGATACGGGCGTCGGTGATGAGGAACCGGTTCTCGTACGTGGCCCCTTCGTAGGCGATGCCCAGCTGGTTGCGGACGGCGCTGGCGGCGCCGTCCGCGCCGATCACCCAGGGCACGGTGAACCGCTCGACGGAGCCGTCGGCGTGTTCGAGGGTGGCGGTGACGTCGCTGCCGGGGGTGATGGCGCCGGAGAAGTCGACGCCGTGCAGGGCGAGGAGCCGCACCCCCCGCTCGACGGAGCCGCCCAGCCCCTTGAGCCCGGCGGTGAGGATCTCCTCGGTGCTGCGCTGGGGCAGGCAGTACGGGGCCATCCCCTCGGTCATCCGCATCCGGGACACCGGCTGCTTCTCCGAGTAGTACGTCATGCGGCGGAGCTCCACGGACACGTCCCGCAGATGCTCCGAGAGGCCCAGGTCCTCGAGGATGTCGAGGGTGCGCGGCCAGACGAGCATGGCCTTGGAGTAGACGCTCGGGCCCGCCGCGGAGTCGATCAGCCGCACCCTGACCCCGCGCCGCAGCAGCTCGCAGGCCGCGGTGAGTCCGGTCGGGCCGGCGCCGACGACGAGCACATCGCACTCGTTCTCGTTCGACATGGTGGTCTCCTGCGTGCTCGCGGATCGGGTCGGCTCAGTGGAAGGCCAGGGAGATGGCGTAGCTGTCCTCGTGCATGTGGTAGCGGGTGATCCTGCCGTCGGTGACGCGGAGTTCGAGCGCGAACTCCGAGGAGAAGCTCTTGCCGGTCGCGTCGACGCGGTACCGGAAGGAGCCCAGGACGACGGCGAGTTCGCCGTCCACGAGGGTGTGGGCGGTCTCGAAGGACTCGGGGGTCATGTGCTCGCCGGCCATCCGGAAGAAGTCGCGGATGTCGGAGTGGCTCTCCCGCCGGCCCATCCACGGGATGAGCGCGGTGTCTCCGGGGGTGAACCAGTCGACCGGCTCGGCGATGAACTCCAGGGCGCCTTCGACGTCGCCCTTGCTGACGCGGGCGAAGAACGCCTCGACGGTGGAACGGGTGTCTGCGGTCATGGCCGGAACGGTACGCACGGCATCGCGTCACGAGACAGACCCGGCCAGTGGTACCCACGGCAGCCATATGAAGGGGCGGGTACTGGCTCGCCTTCGGTTCTTCCCCGGATGCTCGACGCCTAATCAACCGACAGGAAGCGAAAGGCCTCTCATGTCAACGATCAACCAGTCCGGGGAGACGCTGGAGGGACGGCCGTCCGCGCCGCCCCCGGCGCCGGCCGACGGGAAGATGACGCGCCGTCAGACGATGGTGCTCTTCCTCCTCCTCGGCGCCCAGTTCACCCTGGCCGTGGACTTCTCGATCATGAACGTGGCCGTCCCCGTCATCGGCCGCGAACTGCACTTCTCCCAGGAGAACCTGCAGTGGATCGCCACCACCTTCGCCCTGAGCGCGGCCGGATTCAGCCTGCTGTTCGGCCGCATCGCCGACCTCGTCGGCGCCCGCAAGGTCTTCCTCGCCGGCCTCGTCCTGCTCACCGTCGCCTCCCTGCTCGGCGGCCTGGTGGACGCGTCGGGGCCGCTGCTCGCCGCCCGCGTCGCCCAGGGCCTGGCCACCGCGATGGTCACCCCCGCCGGTCTGGCGCTGCTGACCACCTCGTTCCCCGAGGGCCCGCTGCGCGACCGCGCGCTGGGCCTCAACGGCGCCATGCTCTCCGCCGGATTCACCTGCGGCGCCATCCTCGGCGGTCTGCTCACCGACGTGCTGAGCTGGCGCTGGGGCTTCTTCATCAACGTCCCGATCGGCGTCCTGCTGATCGTCGTCGCCCCGATGCTCCTCGCCAAGGGCGAGGTGCGCCGCGGCGGCAAGCTGGACGTCCCCGGTGCCGTCACCGTCAGCGCCGGCCTCATCGCCCTCGTGTACGGCATCTCCGCGGCCGGCCAGTACGGCTGGGCGAACTCGACCACCCTGGTGTCCCTCGCCGTCGGCGTCGTCCTGCTGATCGCCTTCGGCTTCATCGAGCTGCGCGCCCCGGAGCCGCTGGCCCCGCTGCGCGTCCTGGGCCTGCGGAGCGTGACCTGGGGCAACATCGGCGGCGCCGCCACCTTCATCGGCTTCACCGCCATGATCTTCCTGATCACCCTGTACCTCCAGGACGTGCTCGGGTACTCGGCGATGTCGACCGGTCTGACCTTCGGCGTCCTCGGTGTCGGCGCCTTCCTCGGCGGCGTCACCGCCCCGCGCTGGATCGGCGCCCTCGGCGGCAGCAGCGCGGTCCTGGTGGCCGGCCTCCTCGTCCAGGGCGTCACCGTCGGCGCGCTGTACTTCGCCGGCGACGCCCGCGGCTGGCTCTACGCCGTGCTCGGCCTGGCCTTCCTCAGCAGCTACGCCCACGTCGTCGCCATCGTCGGCTTCATGGTCACCGCCACCTCCGGGCTGCCCAACGAGCAGCAGGGCCTGGCCACCGGCATCACCACCCTGACCCAGCAGGTCAGCATCACCATCGGCATCCCGATCATGAGCGCCATCGCGGTCGCCCAGATCCGGGCGAGCGGGGACTCCTCCGTCGAGGCCGCCACGCTCCACGGCATCAACGTCGCCATCCTCGCCAACGGCCTGATCCTGGTCGCCGTCGGCCTGCTCGTCGCGCTCTTCGTCAAGCGCCGCTCCGCGGCCGCCGCCGACTGACCGGGCGGCGCCCCCCGATCCCGCGGCCGGGGTCCACCCCCGGCCCCGGCCGCGGCCACCCGCACGTCTTCCGCCCGAGAGGAGAACGATGAACCACCCTCCCGAGTCCGGGGCGTTCCCGGCCGGCGGCACCGACGTCCTGATCGTCGGTGCCGGACCCACCGGACTGATGCTCGGATGCGAACTGCGCCGCCGCGGCGTCGAGTGCGCCGTCATCGACCAGGCCCCGGGCGTCGACCCGCGGACGCGCGCCGTCATGGTGCACGCGGCGAGCCTGGAGACCCTGGAGGACCTCGGCCTGCGCGCCGGGCTCGAACGGCAGGGGGTGCGCCAGCACCGCATCGCCTTCCACGTCCACCACGGCTCCGCGCACACCGTCGAGTTCGCCGGGCTCGACACGCCCTACCCCTACTACCTCAACGTCCCGCAGCCCGCCGTGGAGCGGGCGCTGGCCACGGCGTTCACCGACCGGGGCGGCCGGCTGGTCCGGTCGGTCCGCTACCGGGGACACCGGACGGACGGGCCCGACGGAAGCCTCCTCGTCGAACTGGAGTCCGATCAGGGCGCGTTCGCCCTCCCGGCCCGCTACCTGGTCGGAGCGGACGGCGCGAGCAGCGGCGTCCGCCAGCGGCTCGGCATCGCCTTCGACGGCGTCACCTACCCCATGAGCTACCTCCTCGCCGAGGGCAGCCCCGAACAGCCCGTCGACCCCGACGCCTCGGCGATGTACGTGGGCCCCGGCGGCGCCGTCTCGCTGCTGCCCCTGCCGGGCGGCCTCGTCCGGATCGCCGGCCCCGCCGCCCCCGAACTCCTCGGACGCGACGAAGCGGTCACCGGCGCCGCGTTCGCCCGGGCCGTCGACGCGCTGGGCTTCGGCGCCGCGCTCCGCCTCGCCCGCACCGACCGGCTCGCCCACTACCAGGTGCACGAGCGGCTCGCCGCCGCCTTCCACAGCGGCCGGGCCGTCCTCGCCGGCGACGCCGCACACCTCAACTCGCCCGCCGGCGGCCAGGCCATGAACACCGGCTTCGCCGACGCGAGCGCCCTCGCCTGGCGGCTCGCCGCCCTCCTCGGGGGCCGGGCCGACGACGGCGTCCTGGCCGACTACGCCAGGGAGCGCCGCCACGCCGCCGCCGAGGTGGGACGGGCGACCAGCGCCCTCGGCCTGCTCCGGGCCATGCGGGAGGCGACCACCCAGGACCTGCGGCAACGCGTCCAGGAGAGCCTCGCCGGATACGCCGAGGCGTGGAGCCAGCTCTACACGACGTACGCCCCCGGGCCGGCCGCCGCGCTGCCGCGCAGGGAGACGCACCAGCTCGTCCCGGGCGCCCGCGTGCCCGGCCACACACCCCACCCGAGCCGGCCCGTCGCGCTGTTCCGCCCCGGCGTCCGCCCGGAGTCGTACCGCGGCGTGCTCCCGGCGGGCACCCGCGCCCTGGCCCTGACCACCCGCCAGTCCGCCTGGCTGCCCGCCGGCGCCGACGCGGTCCTGGTCCGCCCCGACCGGCACGTGGCGGCCGTCCTCGCCCCGGGCACCCGGCGGCCGGACGGCACACCGGACCACCGACGAGAGGAGGTGGCCGCGTGAACCCGGCCGCCCGGACCACCCCGGACGACGAGGTCGTCACGATCGCCGGCACCGGCAGCTACCTGCCCGAGCGCGTCGACGTCGAGAAGGCCGCCGAAACGTACGACCCGAGCGGCGAGGGCGAGCGGATCCGCGCCGCCGGATACGCCGCCGTCTGCGCGGAGGACACCCTCTACCCGGCCGACATGGCGCTCCTCGCCGCCCGCGACGCCCTGCGCGCCGCCCGCGTCGAGCCGCGCGAACTCGACCTCGTGGTGATCACGTCGATACACCGCCACGGCCACAAGCGGCTGTGGGCGCCGGCCTCCTGGCTGCAGTCCGAACTCGGCTGCCCGCAGGCCCTGCCGCTCACCGTCAACCAGGGCTGCAACGCCCAGATGCTCGTCCTCGACATGGCCGCCGGATTCCTCCGCGGGCGCGGGCGGGGCACGGCCCTGGTCGTCGCGGCGGACCGCTTCGCCTCCTCCGGCTTCGACCGCTTCACCGCCGACTACGGCATCGTCTACGGGGACGGCGCGGCCGCCGCCGTCCTCACCTCGGAACCGCCCGGGCGCGGCCGCCGCGGCGGCTGGCGGATGCTCGGCCGGCACACGGTCAGCGCCCCGCACCTGGAGGGCCTGCACCGGGACGAGGCCCCCGCGCCCGAGCTGCCCGAGCTGCTGGAGTCCGAGCACGACGTCCGCGCGGCCAAGCGGCGCTACCTGGCCGAGCGGGGCAAGGACCAGCTGCGCGACAGCACCCGCGCGGCCGTCCGGGAGATCCGCGCCGCGCTGCTGCCGGACGGCGACGACCCGGCCCTGCGCCGCGTCGTCTACCCCAACCTGGGGCTCCCGCTGCTCACCGAGAACTACTTCCCGGAGTTCCCCGGCGGCCGGGACCGGTCCCTGTGGGACTTCGGCCGCACCGTCGGCCACCTGGGCACCGGCGACCAGATCGCCGGTCTGCACCACCTCACCGCCCAGGACGGGCCGGCGCCCGGGGACCGGGTGCTCCTCCTCGGCGCCGGCGCCGGCTTCACCTGGACCGGCGCGCTCCTGGAGCGGGCCGCTTGAGCCCGGCCCCGCCCCGTCCCGCAGCCCTCACCGAACCGTTCCACGCCGAGAACCACGTCACGTCCCATCCCACGACAAGGCAGGTTCCTTCCATGACCGCAACGCTTCCCGAGGCGCCCGAACTGAGCTACGCGCGCACCGTCGACCGCGGCCTGGTGCACCGCGACTCGGTGGGCGAGGTGTTCCTCACCGACCTGAAGCCGATCGACGACACCGGCTACCTCGCGGGCGCCCAGCTGCCCCGCTCGCACG
>NZ_JBEZNU010000021.1:0-141466 GCF_040653375.1 Streptomyces sp. NPDC047974 | reverse complement strand
AAGGTGCGGACGCTTCCTTCGTTCCTGTTTCCAGGCCCTCCGGGCGCTTCCTTCGTTTCCGACTCTATCAGATCTTTCCGATCCGATTTCCTCGGCGCTTTCCGGTCCCATTCGCTTTCGCTCCGGGCCCTTCCGGCGTTTCCGACTCTATCAGATCCTTTCGGCGTCTGATTCCCAGTCAGCGGGGTTTGTCTTCGCGGCTGTTGGGCCGTTCCGACGAGTGAGACATTAGCGGATTCCCCGGCCCCGAAGCGAATCGGGGCCTGCGTCCGAAGTTCGAACGCGGATTCCTCATTTCGCAAAAGCGCACGGAAAGCAGAACGGCACGACGAATCGCGGCCGTCAGGCTCAGTGGTTCTTGCGGAATCGCTGTCCGGGGCCGACCGGGGTCGGTGCTCACGTCGGACAACTCGGAGAACACTACGGACCGTGTAATCCCGTGTCAACCCCGGTCCTGGGGCGTACCCTCCCCGTATGACTACGCATGCGCACACCACTCAGTGGTGGGCCGCCTGACGGCGGCCCGTACTGACGCATGCACACGGCCGCCGACCCGGCGGCCGTTCGCGTATCCCCCTCCGGGAGCCGGGCCGTCGGGCCGGCACTGGACGGAGAAGGAGCGGAACGCGATGACGAGGATCTTCAGCGGGATCAAGCCGACGGGGCACCTGACGCTGGGCAACTACCTCGGGGCCGTACGGCGGTGGGTCGAGGTGGACCAGCACCGGGGCGAGGCGCTGTTCAGCGTGGTGGACCTGCACGCGCTGACGGTGGAGCACGATCCCGCGCGGGTGCGGCGGCTGAGCCGGCAGGCGGCGACGCTGCTGCTGGCCTCGGGGCTCGATCCGGAGCTGTGCACGCTGTTCGTGCAGAGCCACGTGGACGAGCACGCCCGGCTGTCGTACCTCCTGGAGTGCACGGCCACCGACGGCGAGCTGCGGCGGATGATCCAGTACAAGGAGAAGAGCGTGCAGGCCCGGGAGGCCGGGCAGGGGGTGCGGCTGTCGCTGCTCACCTATCCCGTGCTGATGGCGGCGGACATCCTGGCCTACGGGGCCGACGAGGTGCCGGTGGGTGAGGACCAGACGCAGCACGTGGAGCTGACGCGGGATCTGGCGGTGCGGTTCAACCAGCGGTACGGGCACACCTTCACCGTGCCGAGGGCGACGCGGCCGGCGGTGGCGGCGCGGGTGATGGACCTCCAGGACCCGACCTCGAAGATGGGGAAGTCGCACGAGAACGGGACGGGGATCGTCTATCTGCTCGACGACGCGGACACCGTGCGGCGGAAGGTCATGCGGGCGGTGACCGACAGCGGGCAGGAGGTCGCCTACGACCGGGGGCTCAGGCCGGGGATCACGAACCTGCTCGATCTGTTGGCGGCGGCCACGGACGGGGACCCGGAGGAGCTGGCCGGTGGGTACGCGTCGTACGGGGCGCTGAAGAAGGACACGGCGGACGCGGTCGTCGAGCTGCTGCGGCCGGTGCGGGAGCGGCATGCCGAGCTCGCGGCGGACCCCGCGTACGTGGACGGGGTGCTGCGGCGGGGGGCCGAGCGGGCGCGGGGGACGGCGCGGCCGCTGGTGGACCGGGCCTATCGGGCGATCGGGCTGCTGCCCGCCGTCTGACGGAAGGCGGTGCGGTAGTCGCGCGGGCTGGTGGCGAGGTGCGAGGCGAAGTGCTGGCGCATCGTGACCTCGCTGCCGAAGCCCGCGCGGCGGGCCACCTCGGGGAGGGGGTGGTCGGTGCGTTCGAGGAGTTTCCGGGCGGCGGCGACGCGCTGGGTGATGAGCCAGTGGAGGGGGGTCGTGCCGGTGGTGGCCTGGAAATGGCGGGCGAAGGAGCGGGGGGACATGCCGGCGTGCGCCGCCAGGCTCGCGACGGTGTGCGGCTGGTCGAGGTGGGCGAGCGCGTGGGCGCGTACGGCGGCGAGGGCGTCGGCGTCGCGGTCGGTCCTGGGGGTGGGGTGCTCGATGAACTGGGCCTGGGTGCCGGTGCGGAAGGGGGCGGTGACCATCGAACGGGCGACGGTGGCGGCGGCCTCGGCGCCGTGGGCCGTACGGACCAGGTGGAGGCAGAGGTCGATGCCGGCGGCGGTGCCGGCCGAGGTCCAGACGCCGGTGTCCTCGATGAAGAGCGCCCCGGGTTCGACGCGGACCTTCGGGTGGCGGGCGGCGAGGGTGTCGGCGAGGCGCCAGTGGGTGACCGCGCGGCGGCCGTCGAGGAGGCCGGCGCGGGCGAGGACGAAGGCGCCGGCGCAGAGGGAGGCGACGGGGACGCCGGCGGTGTGGGCGCGGCGGAGGGCGTCGAGCGCGGGGGCCGGGACGTCGGCGTCGGGGTCCTCGATGCCGGGGACGAGGACGAGGTCGGTGGGGGTGAGGGCGTCCAGCGAGCCGAGGGGGCGGTCGGGGGTGAGGCTCATGCCGCCGCGCAGGGGGATCGGGGTGTCCGGGTCGGCGGCGGTGCGGCGGAGGTCGAAGGCGGGGACGCCGTGGCCGGTGCGGTCGGTGCCCCAGACCTCGGTGACGACGGAGACGTCGAAGGCGCGGATGCCGGGGAAGGAGAGGAGGGCGATGCGCTGGGGGGCTGCCATGGGGTGGCAGTAAACCATCGATCACCGGCTTTCCCGCCTCTGGGGTCGGGGGCTCGTGCGCGGCAGCATCGTGGCCATGGAGATCGAGGAGAACGCAGCGCTGATCGTGGTCGACGTCCAGAAGGGCTTCGACGACGACGGGTTCTGGGGGCGTCGGGACAATCCGGAGGCGGAGGGGAACATGGCCGCCCTGATCGACCGGTGGCAGGCGACGGGCCGGCCGGTGGTGTTCGTGCGGCACGACTCGCGGCAGGCGGGGTCGCCGCTGGCGCGGGGGAGCGCGGGGAACGCGTTCAAGGACTTCGTCGAGGAGCGGCGGGGCCGGGGCACGGGGCCCGAGGTGCTGGTGACGAAGACGGTGAACTCCGCCTTCTACGGGGAGCCGGATCTGGACGCGTGGCTGAGGGGGGTCGCCTGCGGCGGAGCCGCTGATGGACGGCGTGCGCAGGTGGTGATCGTCGGGATCCAGACGAACATGTGCAACGAGACGACGGCGCGGATGGGCGGGAACCTCGGGTACGACGTGGTGTTCCCGCTGGACGCGATGCACACCTTCGACCTGGCCGGGCCGTTCGGGTGGACGGCGACGGCGGAGGAGCTGACCCGGGCGACGGCGGTGTCGCTGCACGGCGGGCGGTTCGCCCGGGTCGTGACGACGGCGGAGGTGCTGTCCGCCGCTTAGCCGTTGCCGGAGGCGAGCTCGCGGCTGCGGTCGCGGGCGGCTTCCAGGGCGGCGATGAGGGCGGCGCGGACGCCGTGGTTCTCCAGCTCGCGGATGGCGCTGATGGTGGTGCCGGCCGGGGAGGTGACGGCCTCGCGGAGCTTCACGGGGTGTTCGCCGCTGTCGCGGAGCATCACGGCGGCGCCGATGGCGGCCTGGACGATGAGGTCGTGGGCCTGGGCGCGGGGCAGGCCGAGGAGGATGCCGGCGTCGGTCATGGCCTCGACGAGGAAGTAGAAGTACGCGGGGCCGGAGCCGGAGAGGGCGGTGGCGGCGTCCTGCTGGGACTCGGGGACGCGGAGGGTCTTGCCGACGCCGCCGAAGATCTCCTCGGTGTGGGCGAGGTGGT
Source organism: Streptomyces sp. NPDC047974 (assembly GCF_040653375.1). Lineage (NCBI taxonomy): Bacteria > Bacillati > Actinomycetota > Actinomycetes > Kitasatosporales > Streptomycetaceae > Streptomyces > Streptomyces sp. NPDC047974. The sequence goes on along the minus strand of NZ_JBEZNU010000021.1, from coordinate 137,803 downwards.
CGGGGGTGGCGTGGCTGCCGCCGGAGATCACGGACATGCCCTCGTCGACGAGGACGGGCGTGTTGGGCATGACGCGGACGACGGGGGTGCCGGGGCTGAGCCGTTCCTCGATGAAGGAGGTGGGGATGCCGGCGGCGGCGCTGATGACGAGGCGGTCGGCGGCCACGTGGGGGCCGAGTTCGTCGAGGAGGCGGCCCATGTCCTGGGGCTTGACGGCCAGGATGAGGGTGTCGGCGCGCTTGGCGGCCTCGGCGTTGGTGACGGCCTCGACGCCGTAGCGGTCGCGGAGCTCCGCGGCGCGCTCGGTGCGGCGGGTGGTGACCAGCAGGTGGGCGGGGCGCCAGCCGGCTCGGATCATGCCGCTGAGGAGGGCTTCACCGATCTTGCCGGTGCCGAGGACTGCGACGGTCTGGGTCATGGCTCTGTTCACCTCGCCGGAGGGGGTACGTGCCGTCATCCTCGCACCGGCCGGGCGGCCGGTGCGCGGGGTGTCCGAGGGGCGGTCACGGGGTGCGGCGGCGGAGGGTGGCGGCGCCGAGGGCGAGGACGAGGACGGCGCAGCCGGCGACGACGAGCGCGTCGCGGACGAAGGCGGACGTCACGTCGGGGTGGCGGAGGACCTCGTTCATGCCGTCGACGGCGTACGACATGGGCAGGACGTTCGAGATCGCTTCGAGGGCGGGGGCCATCTTGTCGCGCGGGGTGAACAGGCCGCAGAGGAGGAGCTGGGGGAAGATCACGGCCGGCATGAACTGGACGGCCTGGAACTCGGAGGCGGCGAAGGCGGAGACGAAGAGGCCGAGGGCGGTGCCGAGGAGCGCGTCGAGGAGGGCGACCAGGAGGAGGAGCCAGGGGGAGCCGACGACGTCGAGGCCGAGGAAGCCGACGGCGAGGCCGGTGGCGAGGACGGACTGGACGACGGCGACGAGGCCGAAGGCGAGGGCGTAGCCGGCGATGAGGTCGGCCTTGCCCAGCGGCATGGCGAGGAGCCGTTCGAGGGTGCCGGAGGTGCGTTCGCGCAGGGTGGCGATGGAGGTCACCAGGAACATGGTGATGAGGGGGAAGATGCCGAGCAGCGAGGCGCCGATGTTGTCGAAGGTCTCCGGGCTGCCGTCGAAGACGTAGCGGAGCAGGAAGAGCATCAGGCAGGGGACGAGGAGCATCAGGGCGATCGAGCGCGGGTCGTGGCGGAGCTGGCGCAGGACGCGGGCCGCGGTGGCGAGGGTGCGGGCGGTGCTCATGGGCGGGGCTCCTCGTGGGCGGCCCGGGCGGCGCGGGCGACGGCGGTGTCGACCAGGTGGAGGAAGGCTTCTTCGACGGTGTCCGTGCCGCTCCGGCGGCGGAGGGCGTCGGGGCTGCCTTCGGCGAGGATCTCGCCCTCGCGCATGAGGAGGAGGCGGTGGCAGCGCTCGGCCTCGTCCATGACGTGGGAGGAGACCAGGAGGGTGGTGCCCCGGTCGGCGGCGAGGCGGTGGAAGAGGTCCCACAGGTCGCGGCGGAGGACGGGGTCGAGGCCGACGGTGGGTTCGTCGAGGACGAGCAGGTCGGGGCTGCCGAGGAGGGCGACGGCGAGGGAGACGCGGCTGCGCTGGCCGCCGGAGAGGCGTCCGGCGAGGTCGTCGGCGTGGTCGGTGAGGTCGACGTCGGCGAGGGCGGCCTCGACGGCGATGGCGCGGGCGGGGCGGTGGGCGCGGCCGGGGAGGAGGACGGCGGCGAAGTAGTCGAGGTTCTGCCGGACGGTGAGGTCGTCGTAGACGGAGGGGGCCTGGGTGACGTAGCCGATGCGGGGGCGGAGGTCCGGGTGTCCCGCGGGGGCGCCGAGGACGGTGAGGGTGCCGGTGACCTTGGCCTGGGTGCCGACGATCGTGCGCATGAGGGTGGTCTTGCCGCAGCCGGAGGGGCCGAGGAGGCCGGTGACGCGGCCGGCGGGGACGGTGAGGTCGAGGGCGCGCAGGACGGTGCGGTCGCCGCGTACGGCGGTGAGGCCGCGGGCGGTGACGGCGGGTTCCGGGTCGGGGGGTTCGGGTTCGGCGGGCACCCCGGAGTCGTAATTCATCATGTGATGAATAATGGGGACGGAAAAGCCCCCGCGTCAAGGATCGCGGGGGCCTGGGCCGGTGGTGGCGGCTGGTGGCGCGGGGAGCGCTGGGAGCGTCAGGAGCGCCGAGAGCCAGGAGCGCTAGGAGCGCTTGGGTTTCTTGCGGGCGGCCGGGTTGCCGGTGCGGGCGCCGCGGCGCTTCTCGTGGCGGGCGCGGGCGGTCTCGTACTCGGCGCGGCGGAGCTTCTCGCCGGGGGCCTCCACGAGGCAGCGCAGCGCGTAGGCGAGGAGCGTGCCGATGAAGCCGATGGCCTTGAGGCTCCGGAGGGAGTCCTCGCGGGCCTGGTCGGCGGGGCGGCGGCCGAAGCCCTCCCACGTCTTGGCGAAGGCGATCGCCGAGCAGATCGCGAACATCAGGATGACCAGGGTGTTCACCAGGCCGCCCACCGCCGCGACCTGGAGTCCCTGGTAGGCGAAGCGCAGCACGAAGGCGCCCGCGACGGCCGCGGCGAGCGCGCCGGCGGCGAGGCCGGCGCGCCGCAGTCCGTAGTGGGCACTGTGGTCGACCCAGGTGGTCCCGAAGAAACGGATCTCCTCGGGCCGGGGTCCGCTCGTGCCGGTTCCGGGGTGCTGCTTGTCCTCGCTCACGAGGTCGATTATCCCCGGTCCGGCGCTCCGACGGCCGAGGCGAAGGTCCTCAGGCGCAGCGCGGCGCGACGTAGTCGTCGCTGCCGGTCTTCACGTACGCGTCGGAGACGTACTGCCCCGGGGCGATGCTGTCCCAGAGGCGGGTGGTGCCGTACGGCCCCGTGACCCACTCGCCGGGCTTCTGGCAGTGGATCGGGACGGTCGCGCCCTCGGAGAGCACCCGGACCACCGGGTACTGGGTGCTCGGGCCGGAGCGGACGTTGACCCGGTAGCCCGGCGCGACCGGGTAGTACTTCACCGCCATGATGTTCTCCCCCTGGTTTCACTCTGTGCGACGCGCGCAGGCTAGCAAGCCCCACCGACATCACGGGGACCATCGACTAGGCTCCGTCGCGTCGCGCAGGTGCGCGCGGACGGACGGGGAACCACACGGGGGTGGGAGATGCCGCCGTTGAGCAGGACCGATGCCGACCGGGACCCAGGAGGTCCCGAGTACGCCGGGGAGTACCGGCTCCAGGCGGTGCTCGGCGCGGGCGGCATGGGCGTCGTCCACCTGGCCTCCTCGCCCTCCGGGCTGCGGCTCGCCGTGAAGGTGGTGCACGCGCGCTATGCCGAGGATCCCGACTTCCGGGCCCGCTTCCGGCAGGAGGTGGCCGCCGCCCGCCGGGTCAGCGGCGCCTTCACCGCGCCCGTCGTGGACGCCGACCCGGACGCCGAGCGCCCCTGGATGGCCACCCTCTACGTCCCCGGCCCCACCCTCGCCGACCAGGTCCGCCAGCGCGGGCCCCTCTCCCCCGCCGAGCTGCGCCGGCTGACCGCCGGGCTCGCCGAGGCGCTGCGCGACATCCACCGCGCCGGGGTGGTCCACCGGGACCTCAAGCCGAGCAACGTGCTGCTCACCGACACCGGGCCCAAGGTCATCGACTTCGGGATCTCCCGGCCGGTCGACAGCGATCTGCGCACGGAGACCGGGAAGCTGATCGGCTCGCCGCCGTTCATGGCGCCCGAGCAGTTCCAGCGGCCGCGCGAGGTCGGTCCCGCCGCCGACGTCTTCGCGCTCGGCTCGGTGCTGGTGCACGCGGCGACCGGGCACGGCCCCTTCGACTCGGACAGCCCGTACATCGTGGCCTACCAGGTGGTCCACGACGAGCCGGACCTCACCGGGGTGCCCGGCGAGCTCGCGCCGCTGGTCGCGCGCTGCCTGGCGAAGGAGCCGGCCGACCGGCCCACGCCGGCCCAGATCATGGCGGCCCTGCTCCCGCCCTCGTACGAGGCCGAGGCCTTCATACCGTCCCAGCGGCGGCGGCCCGTGCTGCCCGCCGACCCGTTCGCGCCCGGCGGGCCGGACGGGCCGGACGAGGCCGCGGCCCGGGGCCGTACCGAGGCCTCCGGCGCGACCACGACCCGGGCCGCCGCGCCCTCCCCGCCCGCACGGCGCCGGCGGGCACCGCTCGCCCCGCGGCTCACCGTCTCCGCCGTCGTCGTGCTCGTCCTCGCCGGCGCCGGGGCGTACGCGGCGCTGCGCCCGCCGGCCCGGCCCGCCGCCGAGGCGCCCGCCCACCCCGCCGAGGTGGCGACCGCCTTCGACGGCTGGCACACCCCGCTCCAGGAGCACGGCGGGACCGCGTCGCCGGCCTGCCTGCACGAGGCCGGCTCCCTCTACTGCACGGCCCGGGGCGTCACGCTCGCCCGGCTCGACCCGCGGACCGGCGAGGTGCTGTGGAAGCGGACCGGGCCGGTGGCGGCCGATCCGCCGCTCGCGCCGGTGCCGCTGGCGGGCGGGGCGGAGCCGCTGGTCGGCGTCGCGTCGGGCACCGGGCCGCTGCGCGCGCACGCCGTCGAGGACGGGGCCCCCGGCTGGACCGCGCGCGCGGACGTGCCCGAGACCTTCCGCCCGTCGGGCGGGGTGGTGGTCCTCACCGACGGCCACGGCGCGCTGCGCGCCGTCGACGCGCGGACCGGGGCCGGGCGGTGGGCCCACCGCCTGCCCGGCTTCGACAACCCCGTGCTCGGCGCCTACGACGCCCCGACCGGGCTCCTCACCGTCTCCGAGACGGCCGGGGACGGGCGGAGCAGCCGGATCGGCGCCCTGCTCCCGGCCACCGGCGAGCTGGTGTGGACCCGGGTGGTGCCCGGGGACTCCGCCCCGGTCGGCCGCACCGGCGACGGGACGCTGGTCCTCGCCTCGCGCTACCAGGGCGGTCTGGTCGACGCGCTGGTGCTGCTCGCGCCGGGCGATCCGGACGACCCGGGGAGCGGGCCGGACGCGGGCGCGGTGCGGCGGGTCGGGATCCACGAGCGGATGCTGCTCTCCGGGATCGCCGTACGGGGCTCGGTGGCGTATCTGCTCTCCCTGGACGGACGCCTGGTCGCCCTGGACACGGCGCCGGAGAAGGGCAGCCGGCGGTGGGACCTGGAGACCGGGGCCTCGAACGTCTCGGCGCCCGTCCTCGGCCCCGACGAGCGGCTCTACCTCTCCGCGGCGGACGGGCGGCTGTTCGCCGTGGACACCGCGCGCGGCGCGGTCGTCGGGCAGACCCGGCCGCGCCTGGAGAACGGGCGCCTCGGGTACGCGCCGCACGTGCCGGCGCCGCTGGTCGCCGGGGAGCGGGTCTTCGGGACGGCCCCGGACGGCTCGGTGTTCGCGGCGCACGCGCGCGTGGCGGAATCCTGGTAGCCCGCCCCCGCGCGGGCGTCAGCCGCAGTGTTCCCAGGGGCTGGTGTAGGTGTACGTGCCGACCCCGGCCTCGATCATGCCGCCCCAGCTGACGCAGCGGCCGGCGGCGTAGGCACGGACCGGGCCCGCGTAGGAGCCGTACAGGTCCTGGTCCTTGCGGGTGGTGGAGCCCTGCGGGGTGAGCCAGGCGCCGGTGGGCAGCCGGAAGCCGGCGGTGGCGTCGGTGTGCACGGTGACGACGCAGTTGTAGCCGGTGGCGGCGTTGTAGAGCAGGTGGACGCGGGCCAGGGCGGTGGTGGAGTTCCGCAGGGTCTCGACGTCGACCTGGGTGTAGCCGGAGCCGCAGATCGATGCCGGGGTGGCCGCGTGCGCCGGGCCGGCGGCGAGGGCGGCGAAGGCCGCGGTGGCCGTCGCGAGGACGGCGGAGCGTCGGACCGTGCGGCGTGCGGAGTCGCGCATGCGGATCCCCTCACTGGCAGACGTGGACATGACATCTCGTCGGGCGAGGCGTGAGCCTAACGCGGGCGCGCCCGCGCGGGGAGCGGGCTTTTCGGCCCACCCCGCGCGCGTGCGACGCGAAATCCCCCGTCACGCGCGCGTGACGGGGGATTTCGGGGAGGTACGGCGCCGATGGCGCGGGCCAGGGCCCGCAACGGGCCTCGACCTCGGTGCGTGCAACGGGGGCGGCACCGGAGCCTCGGTGGCGGCGGGCCGTGACCGGCCCGGCGGGCGGGCGGGGCTGCCGCCTGGCCGGGCCGGGAGGCAGCGCCGTCGGTCGAGCTCCGAGGCGCCGCTGCCGGCCGGGCTCCGAACGGCCGCCTCGGCCGGGCCGGGAGACAGAGCAGAAGCCGGGCAGGAAGGCAGCGCTGTCGGCCGGAGCTCCGAACGGCCGCCTCGGCCGGGCCGGGAGGCAGCGCAGAAGCCGGGCCGGGAGGCAGTGCCGTCGGCCCGGCTTCGGGAGGTCGGGTCAGCCGAGCTTCGAGACGTCGCGGACGGCGCCCTTGTCGGCGCTCGTCGCCATCGCCGCGTACGCGCGCAGGGCGGCCGAGACCTTGCGCTCGCGGTTCTTCGGCGCGTAGACGCCGCCGAGGGCCTCGCGGCGGGCGGCCAGGGTCGCGTCGTCGACGAGCAGCTCGATCGAGCGGTTCGGGATGTCGATGCGGATCCGGTCGCCGTCCTCGACCAGGGCGATGGTGCCGCCCGAGGCCGCCTCCGGGGAGGCGTGGCCGATCGAGAGGCCCGAGGTGCCGCCGGAGAAGCGGCCGTCGGTCACCAGGGCGCAGGTCTTGCCCAGGCCCCGGCCCTTGAGGAAGGAGGTCGGGTAGAGCATCTCCTGCATGCCGGGGCCGCCCTTGGGGCCCTCGTACCGGATGACGACCACGTCGCCGTCCTCGACCTGCTTGTTGAGGATCTTCTCGACGGCCTCCTCCTGCGACTCGCAGACGACGGCCGGGCCCTCGAAGGTCCAGATCGACTCGTCGACGCCCGCGGTCTTCACGACGCAGCCGTCGACGGCGAGGTTGCCGTGCAGGACGGCGAGGCCGCCGTCCTTCGAGTACGCGTGGGCGGCGTCGCGGATGCAGCCGCCGGCCGCGTCGGTGTCGAGGCTCGCCCAGCGCTCGGACTGGGAGAAGGCGGTCGCGGAGCGGACGCAGCCGGGGGCCGCGTGGAAGAGCTCGACGGCCACCTCGGTGGCCGCGCCGCCGCGCACGTCCCAGGCGTCCAGCCACTCCTTGATGGAGCGGGAGTGGACGGAGTGGACGTCCTCGTTGAGCAGGCCCGCGCGGTACAGCTCGCCGAGGATGGCCGGGATGCCGCCGGCCCGGTGCACGTCCTCCATGTAGTACGTGCGGTCCTTGGCGACGTTCGGGGCGACCTTGGCCAGGCAGGGGACGCGGCGGGAGACCTCGTCCATGTCCGGCAGGCCGTAGTCCAGCTCGGCCTCCTGGGCGGCGGCGAGCAGGTGCAGGATCGTGTTGGTCGAGCCGCCCATGGCGATGTCGAGGGCCATGGCGTTCTCGAACGCGGCGCGGGTCGCGATCGAGCGGGGCAGGACGGAGGCGTCGTCCTCGTCGTAGTACCGACGGGTGATGTCGACGACCGTGCGGGCGGCGTCCTCGTACAGCGCCCTGCGGGCGGTATGGGTGGCGAGGACGGAGCCGTTGCCCGGGAGGGAGAGGCCGATGGCCTCGGTCAGGCAGTTCATCGAGTTGGCGGTGAACATGCCGGAACAGGAGCCGCAGGTCGGGCAGGCGCTCTCCTCGATGCGGGCGATGTCCTCGTCCGAGATGTTCGGGTTCACCGCGTCGGAGATCGCGTCGACCAGGTCCAGCGTGCGGACCGAGCCGTCCACCAGGGTCGCGCGGCCGGACTCCATCGGGCCGCCGGAGACGAAGACCGTCGGGATGTTCAGGCGCAGGGCCGCCATCAGCATGCCGGGGGTGATCTTGTCGCAGTTGGAGATGCAGATCAGGGCGTCGGCGCAGTGCGCCTCGACCATGTACTCCACGCTGTCCGCGATCAGGTCGCGGGAGGGCAGGCTGTAGAGCATGCCGCCGTGGCCCATGGCGATGCCGTCGTCGACGGCGATCGTGTTGAACTCGCGGGCGATGCCGCCGGCCGCCGTGATGGCGTCGGAGACGATCCGGCCGACCGGCTGGAGGTGGGTGTGGCCCGGGACGAACTCGGTGAAGGAGTTCGCCACCGCGATGATCGGCTTCCGCCCGATGTCCGCGCCCGGTACACCGGAGGCGCGCATAAGGGCGCGGGCGCCCGCCATGTTGCGGCCGTGGGTGACAGTGCGGGACCTCAGCTCGGGCATCGTCGCTCGCTCCTCGTGATGGATGTGCTTCCTTCGAGCGTACGCCGACGCTCCAAGATCTGGACAGGCTGTCCGCTATACGGGACGGGATTCCACGGGGCGGTCAGGGTCGCGGGGTACGCGGACCGGGTCAGGCCTCCGTCAGGTACCGCTGGAGGGTGGGGGCGACCTCCGCCACGATCCTCTCCGGGTCCGCCGAGGCCAGCGGCTCCACCTGGAGGACGTACCGCAGGATCGCGATCCCGATCATCTGCGAGGCCGCCAGCTCGGCCCGGAACTTCGGGTCCGGTACGGCGAGACCGGAGGCGACGCGCTCCAGGAGCCGGCGCAGCACGAAGGTCCGCAGCACCTTCGCCGCCGCCTCGTGGGTCACCGCGGAGCGGATGACCGCGAGCAGAGGGGCGCGGGTCGCCGGGTTCTCCCAGACGCCGACGAAGAAGCGCGCGAGGCGCTCGCCGACCTCCTCGCGCGGGCCGTCGAGGAGGGCCGGGACGACGAGCGTCGGTTCGAAGGAGACCTCGATCGCCGCCGCGAAGACCTCGTCCTTGGTGCCGAAGTAGTGGTGCACGAGCGCCGGGTCGACCCCGGCGGCCTTGGCGATGCCGCGCACCGAGGTCTTGTCGTAGCCGCGCTCCGCGAACTGGGTCCTGGCCGCCGCCAGGATGCGCTCGCGCGCGCCGGGGGCGGTGTCGTCGGCGGCGGCGCGGGCCGGGCGGCCGCGGCGCCGGGGGGATTCCTCGCTCACGCGCGCGTGCCCCGGGTCGCCGAGGCGAGGTGGAGCCGGGCGAAGGCGAGCGCCTCGGCGAGGTCGGCCTCCCGTTCGGCGGCGGACATCGCGCGCCGGGTGTTGACCTCGATGACGACGTGCCCGTCGAAGCCGGAGACGGCCAGCCGCTCCAGGAGCTCGGCGCACGGCTGGGTGCCCCGGCCCGGCACCAGGTGCTCGTCCTTGGCGGAGCCGCGCCCGTCGGCGAGGTGCACGTGGCCGAGCCGGTCGCCCATGCGGTCGACCATCGCGAGGGTGTCGGTGCGGGCGGTCGCGGTGTGCGAGAGGTCGACCGTGAAGTGGCGGTAGTCGTCCTTGGTGACGTCCCACTCGGGGGCGTACGCGAGCATCTCGCGGTCCTTGTACCGCCACGGGTACATGTTCTCGACGGCGAAGCGGACGTCGGTCTCGTCGGCCATCCGCCAGATGCCGGTCACGAAGTCGCGGGCGTACTGGCGCTGCCAGCGGAACGGCGGATGGACGACGACGGTCGACGCGCCGAGCTTCTCGGCGGCCGCCTGGGCGCGCTGGAGCTTGACCCAGGGGTCGGTGGACCAGACCCGCTGGGTGATCAGCAGGCAGGGGGCGTGGACGGCGAGGATCGGCACCTGGTGGTAGTCGGAGAGCCGGCGCAGGGCCTCGATGTCCTGGCTGACCGGGTCGGTCCACACCATGACCTCGACGCCGTCGTACCCGAGGCGCGCGGCGACCTCGAAGGCCGTCGCCGTCGACTCCGGATAGACGGAGGCCGTCGACAGGGCGACCTTCGCATCCGGGACGCGCACCGCTGGTTCTGCCACGACAGACAGGGTACGGGGCGCACCTGGGCGCGGGAGGGTGGTTCCGGTCACCCCCCGCACGCCGCGGCGGCGCCCTTCGCGTACGCACGCGCGCGTGGCGCGGTCGTACGTCCCCGGGGCCTCAGGCGCCGGACAGGAGCTCCGGGAGGTGGTCGAGGCGGCGCAGGATCACGCCCTCGCGCAGCGCCCACGGGCAGATCTCCAGCTGCTCCACGCCGAGCAGGTCCATCGCGCCCTCGGCGACCAGGGCGCCGGCCAGGAGCTGGGCGGCGCGGCCCTCGGAGACGCCGGGCAGGGCGGCGCGCTCGCCGCCGGTCATGCCGGCGAGCCGGGGCACCCATTCCTCCAGGGAGGCGCGGGTCAGCAGCCGCTCCACGTAGAGGCCCTCGCCGGAGCCGGGGGCGCCGGCGATCCGGGCGAGCTGCTTGAAGGTCTTGGAGGTGGCGACGACGTGGTCGGGCTTCCCGAAGCGGCTGAACTCGCCGACCGTGCGGGCGATCTGGGCGCGGACGTGGCGGCGCAGCGCCTTGACGTCCTCGGTGTCGGGCGGGTCGCCGGGGAGCCAGCCGGCGGTGAGGCGGCCGGCGCCGAGCGGCAGGGAGACGGCCGCGTCGGGGTCCTCGTCGATGCCGTAGGCGACCTCCAGGGAGCCGCCGCCGATGTCGAGGAGGAGGAGCTTGCCGGCGGACCAGCCGAACCAGCGGCGGGCGGCGAGGAAGGTGAGGCGTGCCTCCTCCTCTCCGGTGAGGACCTGGAGGTCGACGCCGGTCTCGTCCTTGACGCGGGCGAGGACGGCGTCGGCGTTGCCGGCCTCGCGGACGGCGGAGGTCGCGAAGGGCAGCACCTCCTCGCAGCCCTTGTCCTCGGCGGCCTGGAGCGCGTCGCGGACGGTCGCGACGAGCCGCTCGACGCCGCTGGGCGCGATGGCGCCGCGGGCGTCGAGGAGTTCGGCGAGCCGCAGCTCCGCCTTGTGGGAGTGGGCGGGCAGCGGGCGGGCGCCGGGGTGGGCGTCCACCACGAGCAGGTGGACTGTGTTCGAACCGACGTCGAGGACTCCGAGTCTCATGGCGGAAACGCTACTGCGCCCACCCGCATACGCTTGGTGTCGTGCCAAAGACGAAAAAGGCGAAGCCGGGCAAAGACAGTGCCGCCGGCGGCGACGGTGCCGTGCGCGAGGAGCTCCCGCACGACGTGCGGGACGTGAAGTACGCGCAGAACGTGAAGGGCGAGAAGCCGCCCGTCAAGGGTGTGCGGAAGCAGCGCAAGGGCGAGGAGCCGGACGAGCAGGGGCTGGACTTCCCGCGCGCGTGGGTGGAGTTCGCCGACCCGGACGACGAGGAGCAGGTCTTCCGCTGTGACCTGACCTGGCTGACCTCGCGCTGGACCTGCATCTTCGGCAGCGGCTGCCAGGGCATCCAGGCGGGCCGGGCGGCGGACGGCTGCTGCACGCTCGGCGCCCACTTCTCCGACGAGGACGACGAGAAGCGGGTGGCGGAGCACGTGGCGCGGCTGACGCCGGAGCTGTGGCAGTTCCACGACGTCGGCAGCGAGACGGGGTGGACGCAGGTCGACGAGGACGGCGACCGGCAGACCCGCCGCTGGAAGGGCTCGTGCATCTTCCAGAACCGGCCGGGCTTCGCGGGCGGCGCGGGCTGCTCGCTGCACATCCTGGCCCTGAAGGAGGGCCGGGAGCCGCTGGAGACCAAGCCGGACGTGTGCTGGCAGCTGCCGGTGCGCCGGACGTACGACTGGATCGACCGGCCCGACGACACGCGCGTGCTCCAGGTGTCCATCGGCGAGTACGACCGCCGGGGCTGGGGTCCGGGCGGTCACGACCTGCACTGGTGGTGCACCTCGGCGACCTCCGCCCACGGCGGCGGGGAGCCGGTCTACGTCTCGTACCGGCCCGAGCTGATCGAGATGATGGGCAAGGACGCGTACGAGGTGCTGGTGGGGCTCTGCGAGGCGCGGCTCGCCTCGTCGCTGCCGATGGTGGCGCCGCACCCGGCCGACCCGGAGCGGTAGGGACCGGGGCTTTCAGGAGGAGGGCGCCGGGGCCGGTTCGTCCGTGGTCGGCGGGGGTGTCGGCTCCGTGGTGCCCGGGTCCGTCGTCGGCGGCGGGTCCGTGGTCGGCGGGGGTGTGGTCGGCTCGGTCGTCGGCGGCGGGGTCGTGGGCTCCGTCGTCGGCGGCGGGGTGGTGGGTTCCTCCGTGGCCGGCGGGGTCGTCGGCGGCGTCGTCGGCTCCGTCGGACCGGTCGGGCCGGTCGGCCGCGGGTCCACCGGGCCGGTCGTGGGCGGCGCGGTCGGCGGGGTCGTGGGCTCCGTGGTGACCGGCGGGGGCGGGATCACCCGGTCGTCGACCGGGGCGACGGGCCCCTGGCCGTCGATCCGCAGCACCGCTCCGGTGGGGTCGACGCCGATCCGGGCGCTCCAGGGGCCGCGCGGCTCCCGCGCCGGGTCGACGCGTACGGCGACGGTGACCGTGTCGCCCGGGGCGAGGGTGCCGGAGGCGCGGGTCACGTACAGCCAGGGCGCGTCCGTCCACAGCGACCAGTCGACCGGGGTGCCGCCCTGCCCGCCGAGCGTGATCAGGGTGACGCCGCCGACGCAGCGGGCGGTGACGCCGATCCAGCCCGGCGCCGCCTCGCCGGGGCGCGCGGGCGCGGCCGGGGCGGCGGTCCTGGCGGGGGTGACGACCTCGACGGAGACGGCGGGGGCCCGGCTGCCCCGGACGTGGCCGGGGGCGGGGGTCGCGCGGGCGTTCCCGGCGTTCTCGTACGCGTCGTGGGGACGGCCGTCGCCCGCCGCGTCCTCGCTCTCGCCGGCGCTGACCCGGGTGGCGTCCCTGCCCGCCTCCGCGCCCGCCGGGACGCCCCGGTAGGAGGTCCACAGGGCGAGCACGGGGGCGGCGACCACGGCGGCGACCACGGTGGTGGTGACCGCGCGGGCCCGCATCCGGTCGCGGCGGGCGACGACGTCCTTGGGGTCGATCGGGAAGCCGGTCGGGGCGAAGCGGGGGGCGCCGGCGCGCGCGCGTGGGACGTGCAGCATCGCCATGTACGCGGCGGCCCGGGGGGCCTCGACGAGCGCCGGGCCGTCCTGGAAGGGGCGCGGACCGGCACCGGGCCAGGGCGCGGCGGCGCCGACCCGCTCGGCGGCGCGGCGGCAGACCGGGCAGTCGTCGACGTGCCGGACGAGCTCGGCGCGCAGGGCCGCCGAGAGGATCACCCGCCGGTCGCCGGAGAGGAGGCGGGCGACGGTGGGGCAGCTGCCGGTGGAGACGACGGCGAGCGCGGCCCGGGTCCGCTCGACCTCGCAGGCGGCGGTGGCGAGGAGCTCGCGGGCGGCCTGCGGGTCGAGGGCGAGGACGGCCGCGACCTGCCGCGGGCTCAGCCCGTGCCGGACGGCCAGTTCGAGGGCCTCGCGCTGTTCGGGGGTGGTTCCGGCGGCCTCGGGCCAGGCGAGGGCGGCGAGTTCCGTGCGGCGGCGCTCGGCGGTCTCGGCGGAGACCGGCGGCGGCCCGGGCGGGGTGACGGCGGGGCGGCCGGTGTGCGCGCCCTGCCGCCGGCGGCGCTGCTCGCCGAGGCTGCGCAGACAGGCCCAGCGCGCCAGCGCGTACAGCCAGGCGACGCGGCCCTCCTCGTCGGAGGGGCAGCGGCCGTGGTGGCGTTCGGCGGCGGCGAGGACGTCGCCGAGGACGGCGGTGGCGGTGTCGTGGTCGCAGAGGACCGAGAGGCAGTACGTGAAGAGTCCGTCGAGGACGTCCTCGTAGCGGGCGGGGGGTCGCTGGCCGAGCGTGCGCGGTCCCTGCTGCGGGCCGCGGCGCGCCCGGTGGGCGCCCGGGGTGCGGGAGGATTCCAGCCTGCTGCTCGTCACTGGGCGACCGTAGGCGCGTCAGGGAGGACTCTTCATATCGGATCCGCTCTTCTCAGCCTTACGGGTGAAGCCATCACTCGAAAGGAGACAGGAGCAGGGTGGGAAGCTGCCACGGCGGCGGACCGGTGGCCGGATGGCGGCGGGGTTGTCCACAGGTCGTGGATATCCGTCCACAGGTCTGAAGCGGGCGGCGGTCCGCTGTCGGTGGCGGCGGCTACGGTGTGGGGCATGGCTGCCCGTACGAAATCCGCCAAGGACCGTCCGTCGTACCGCTGCACCGAGTGCGGCTGGCAGACGGCCAAATGGCTCGGCCGCTGCCCCGAGTGCCAGGCATGGGGGACGGTCGAGGAGTACGGCGCGCCCGCCGTCAGGACCACCGCCGCCGGCCGGGTCTCCACCGCCGCGCTCCCCATCGGACAGGTCGACGGCCGGCAGGCGACCGCCCGCTCCACCGGCGTCGACGAGCTGGACCGGGTCCTCGGCGGCGGCCTGGTGCCCGGCGCGGTCGTGCTGCTCGCCGGCGAGCCCGGCGTCGGCAAGTCGACGCTGCTCCTCGACGTGGCGGCGAAGGCGGCGAGCGACGCGCACCGCACGCTGTACGTGACGGGCGAGGAGTCCGCGAGCCAGGTCCGGCTCCGCGCCGACCGGATCAACGCGCTCAGCGACCACCTGTACCTGGCGGCGGAGACGGATCTGTCGGCGGTCCTCGGCCATCTGGACGAGGTGAAGCCCTCGCTGCTGGTCCTGGACTCGGTGCAGACCGTCGCCTCGCCGGAGATCGACGGCGCCCCCGGCGGCATGGCGCAGGTCCGCGAGGTCGCGGGCGCGCTGATCCGGGCCTCCAAGGAGCGCGGGATGTCCACGCTGCTCGTCGGCCACGTGACGAAGGACGGGGCGATCGCGGGCCCCCGGCTCCTGGAGCACCTGGTCGACGTCGTCCTGCACTTCGAGGGCGACCGGCACGCGCGCCTGCGGCTCGTCCGGGGCGTGAAGAACCGGTACGGGGCGACGGACGAGGTGGGCTGCTTCGAGCTGCACGACGAGGGGATCACGGGTCTCGCCGACCCGTCCGGGCTCTTCCTGACCCGCCGTGACGTGGCCGTGCCCGGCACCTGCCTCACGGTGACCCTGGAGGGCCGCCGGCCGCTGGTCGCCGAGGTGCAGGCGCTGACCGTGGACTCCCAGATCCCCTCGCCGCGCCGGACCACCTCCGGCCTGGAGACCTCCCGGGTCTCGATGATGCTGGCCGTCCTGGAGCAGCGGGGGCGGATCAGCGCGCTGGGGAAGCGGGACATCTACAGCGCCACCGTGGGCGGCGTGAAGCTCTCGGAGCCGGCCGCCGACCTGGCGATCGCGCTCGCCCTGGCCTCCGCCGCGAGCGACACCCCGCTGCCGAAGAACCTGGTCGCGATCGGCGAGGTCGGGCTCGCGGGCGAGGTGCGGCGGGTGACGGGCGTCCAGCGCCGCCTCGCCGAGGCCCACCGGCTCGGCTTCACCCACGCACTGGTCCCCGGGGACCCGGGCAAGGTGCCGCCCGGCATGAAGGTGACGGAAGTGGCCGACATGGGCGACGCCCTGCGGGTCCTGCCGCAGAGCCGCCGCGCGGCCCGGAAGACGGAGGAGGCGGCGGGCTGACCGCCGGAGGAGGCCGGGGACGCCGCCTTCCGGCCCGTGCCGGAGACCCTCGCGCGTACTCCGGTCGGGGTGCGGAGGGGTAGGCGGGGGGTCGAGCGGGTAGGGCGGATCGCGACCGGGCCGCCCCGGCGGGGCCCGTCCGGAGCACCCCGGACCGGCGTGCGGCCCAGGGCCGCGGGGTGGTGTCGCTAGACTTTGCCCTGGTCTCGCCCATCCGTACGAGCCGGAGGAGTGCAGTGGCAGCCAAGGACGGGGCAGCAGCTCCCGGGAAGTCCGGCGCGGGCTCCGGCAACGAAGCGCTGATGCGCGCGGCGCTGAGCGCGGTCGCGCCCGGCACCGCCCTGCGCGACGGCCTGGAGCGGATCCTCCGCGGGAACACCGGCGGTCTGATCGTCCTCGGCATGGACAAGACCGTCGATTCGATGTGCACCGGCGGTTTCGTGATCGACGTCGAGTTCGCCGCGACGCGCCTGCGCGAGCTGTGCAAGCTCGACGGCGCGCTCGTCCTCGACAAGGACATCACCAAGATCCACCGGGCCGGTGTGCAGCTGGTCCCGGACGCCTCCATCCCCACCGAGGAGACCGGAACCCGCCACCGCACCGCGGACCGGGTCTCCAAGCAGTGCAACTTCCCGGTCGTCTCCGTCTCCCAGTCGATGCGCCTGATCGCGCTCTACGTGAACGGCGAGCGCCGGGTGCTGGAGGAGTCGGCCGCCATCCTGTCCCGGGCCAACCAAGCGCTCGCGACCCTGGAGCGGTACAAGCTCCGCCTCGACGAGGTGGCCGGCACGCTCTCCGCCCTGGAGATCGAGGACCTGGTGACCGTCCGGGACGTCACCGCCGTCGCCCAGCGCCTGGAGATGGTCCGCCGGATCGCCACCGAGATCGCGGAGTACGTGGTCGAGCTCGGCACCGACGGCCGGCTGCTCTCGCTCCAGCTCGACGAGCTGATCGCGGGCGTGGAGCCGGAGCGCGAGCTGGTCATCCGCGACTACGTGCCGGAGCCGACGGCGAAGCGTTCCCGCACGGTCGCGGAGGCGCTGACCGAGCTGGACGCGCTCTCCCACACCGAGCTCCTCGAACTGCCCGTCGTCGCACGGGCCCTGGGCTACAGCGGCTCCCCCGAGACGCTCGACTCGGCGGTCTCGCCGCGCGGCTACCGGCTCCTGGCCAAGGTGCCGCGCCTGCCCGGCGCGATCATCGAACGCCTGGTGGAGCACTTCGGCGGGCTGCAGAAGCTGCTCGCGGCGAGCGTGGACGACCTCCAGACCGTGGACGGCGTCGGCGAGGCCCGCGCCCGCAGCGTCCGCGAGGGCCTGTCGCGGCTCGCGGAGTCGTCGATCCTGGAGCGGTACGTCTGACGCTTCGAGCGGTACACCCGAAACGGCGGGCGCCTCGGCGCCCGCCGTTTCGGCGTCCGCGGCCGGCGGCCGCCCGGTCCTCGGCCGGTCAGTCCTTCGCGAGGCTGAACGGCGTCGCGACCGTCCGGCCGCCCGCCACGGTCGCCTCGGCCAGGTAGTTGCCCGGGCCGGCCGAGCCCGCGGGGGCGGTGGCGCACTGCGGGGCGCTGCGCAGGAGGTCCCACTCCACGGTGTGGGTGATCGTGGCGCCCGCGGGGAGCCTCAGCAGCACCGGGTCGGCGGGCCGCGGGCAGTCGTCGGAGGACCAGAGGCGGTCGCTCTGCGGGTTGCTGATCTTCAGCACGGCGGCACGGGGGCCGACGTCGGCCTTGCAGTCGGCGTCCGAGGTGTTCTTGAGGACCAGGTGGAAGCGGGGCCTCTCGCCGGGCTCGTACGTGAGCTTGACGCTGCGCAGCGTCAACTCCAGGGATCCGGCAGGGCAGTTCGGGAGCGGGGAGTCGGCCGGGAGGCGCTGCCCCGCGCCGGTCCCGGCCCCGCCGTCGCCACCCGCGCCGTCGGTGTCGCCGTTCTTGCCCGCCGTACCGGACGCGGCCTCGCCGTCACCGGATCCCGAGCCCGCGTCCGTACCGGAACCGCCGTCCGAACCGGAGCCGCCGTCCGCGCCTTCGCCGTCGCCGGAACCCGCGCCGTCGCCCGTACCGGACTCGCCCGCGCCTGCGGAGTCTCCCGACTCGTCGCGCCCGCCCGGCTGTTGACTGATGGCGGGGCCGGTGCCGCCCGGACCCGGGGTGATGGAGGGCGCGGGGGCCGCGCCGTTGGCGGCGTCGTTCGTCTTCTTCCCGTCGCCGTCACCGGAGGCGACGGCCCACAGGGTCAGCAGGGCGAGGAGCGCGATCAGGCACAGCGCGACCGCCCTCCGTCGCCAGTAGATGGTGGAGGGAAGCGGCCCGACCGGATTGCGCAAAGATCCCACGCCCCGAACCTTACGAGAGATCCCGCCCAACTCCCGCCCCACCCGCCGCCCGAGAGCCCAAGTTTTGCCGATGATCACATCCTCCGGGAACGGGAACTCTCCACGCGGCGGCCGGAAATCACCGCTCTCACCACCCATCCCCCACTTTCGTCAGGGGTCGGCCCGTCCCTTGGCCCGGGGCACGACGGTCCGGATTCCGGTTAGCGTCATGTCCCATGGAAACCCTCCTCGACCTCTCCGACCGTCTCTACCTCGACGTCCTCGACTTCGCGCACTCCACACCGCACTGGTTCCAGTGGCTCGCCGAAGTGTGGACGGAGCTCGGACTGCTGCTCTTCGGCGCGCTGTTCCTGGCCGGCTGGTGGCGCTCGCGGACCGGGTCGAGCGGGGCGATGGCGGTCGCCTTCCTCGCCCCGCTCGCCACCGCCTTCGGTTACGTGGTGAGCGAGGCGCTGAAGTCGCTGATCGACGAGGAACGCCCGTGCCGGGCCGTCGCCGGGGCACCCGCCGCGCTCATCGACTGCCCCGTGTACGGCGACTGGTCCTTCCCGAGCAACCACTCCGCGATCGCCGGCGCCGCCGCGGTCGCGCTCGCCCTCTCCTGGCGCGGGATCGTCTGGCTGACCGTGCCGATGGCGATCCTCATGGCCTTCTCCCGCGTCTTCGTCGGCGTCCACTACCCGCACGACGTGACCGCGGGCCTGCTCCTCGGCGGCCTGGTCGCCTTCCTCTTCATGCGGGCCGCGCGCCGGCCGATGACGGCGCTGGTGGAGACCGCCCGGTCCAGCCGGAGCGCGGCGGTCGTGTGGTGCGCGGGGCGGGGGCCCGCGACCCCGGCGCACGCCTCCGCGCGCCCCGAGCGCCGCTCTCGCGCACGCCACGGCGCGTACTGATCGTCTCCGGGACGTGCCAGGATCGGGGGTGCCATGACTTCCATCGATGCCCCCGCCTCCCTGTCCTTCCCCGCCGCCTCCCGCGCCGCCGCCGGTACGGATCCGTCGGGCGCCCGTACGGCCCCGCCCGGCAGCGGAACCGGTCCCGGCACCGGCACGGCGTCGGCCGTCGTCGACCCGGCCGAGCTGCACGGGCCGGTCCTCGCCTGGTTCGACCGGCACGCCCGTGACCTGCCCTGGCGCCGCCCCGAGGCCGGTGCCTGGGGCGTCATGGTCAGCGAGTTCATGCTCCAGCAGACGCCCGTCGTGCGGGTGCTGCCGGTGTACGAGCAGTGGCTGGCGCGCTGGCCGCGCCCGGCCGACCTGGCCGCCGAGCCACCCGGCGAGGCCGTCCGCGCCTGGGGCCGGCTCGGCTACCCGCGCCGGGCCCTGCGGCTGCACGCGGCGGCCGTGGCGATAAGGGACCGGCACCGCGGCAACGTGCCCAGCGACCACGGGCAGCTCCTCGCGCTCCCCGGCATCGGCGAGTACACCGCCGCCGCCGTGGCCTCCTTCGCGTACGGGCAGCGGCACGCGGTCCTCGACACCAATGTGCGCCGGGTCCTCGCCCGCGCGGCGAGCGGCGTCCAGTACCCGCCGAACGCCACCACCGCGGCCGAGCGGCGCCTCGCCCGCGAGCTCCTCCCCGACGACGAGTCCACCGCCGCCCGCTGGGCCGCCGCCTCCATGGAGCTGGGCGCCCTGGTCTGCACGGCGAAGAACGAGGACTGCGGGCGCTGCCCGGTCTCGGACCGCTGCGCCTGGCTGCTCGCCGGCAAGCCGGCCCACGACGGGCCGCCCCGCCGCGGCCAGACCTACGCGGGCACCGACCGGCAGGTCCGCGGCCGGCTCCTCGCCGTGCTCCGTGATGCCCCCGGCCCCGTCCCGCAGTCCGCGCTCGACGCGGTCTGGGACGAGCCGGTGCAGCGCGGCCGCGCCCTGGACGGCCTGGTCTCGGACGGTCTGGTGGAGCCGCTGGACGGCGGCCGGTACCGACTTCCGCTGACCTGAGCCACCCCGCGGCCGCCTCCCCGAAACGCCCGCCCGGCGGCCGCTGTTACACAACCGATGGGTAGCCGTGCGTCCACCGACGGCTGCCTCGCACAGGCCCGTGACAAGCGCTCCGTAGCGTCGTCGACGACACGGAGGACAAGCAGGTCACGGGGATGTGGAGGCAGCCGGGATGAGCCAGGGCGAGGTGCTCGACTTCGAGGAGTACGTCCGCACGCGGCAGGACGCGCTGCTGCGCAGCGCGCGCCGGCTCGTCCCGGATCCGGTCGACGCGCAGGACCTGCTCCAGACCGCGCTGGTCCGTACGTACGGCCGCTGGGACGGGATCGCAGACAAGTCGCTGGCCGACGCGTACCTGCGCCGGGTCATGATCAACACGCGGACGGAGTGGTGGCGGGCGCGCCGCCTCGAAGAGGTCCCGACCGAGCAGCTGCCGGACGCGCGCGTGGAGGACGCGACCGAGCAGCACGCCGACCGGGCCCTGCTCATGGACGTCCTGAAGGTGCTCGCGCCCAAGCAGCGCAGCGTCGTGGTGCTGCGGCACTGGGAGCAGATGAGCACGGAGGAGACCGCGGCGGCCCTCGGCATGTCGACGGGTACGGTGAAGTCGACGCTCCACCGCGCGCTCGCCCGGCTCCGCCAGGAGCTGGAGAGCCGCGACCTGAACGCCCGCGCCCTGGGGCGGCCCGTGGAGCGGACCGGTGGACAGCGGCCGGCCACGGCGGCCGTGCGAGGTGACGAGGGAGGACGCGAGCGGTGCGCGGCCTAGACGACGGCGACGTCGACGGCGTCAGAACCCACGACGTCGGAACCCACGACGGCCGTCCCCATGACGGCAGGACCGGCGCCGGCAGGACCGGCGCCGGTTCCGGCGGTGGGGCGGCGCGGGCGGTGGGTCCCAAGGCGGCGGGTGTCACGGCGATGGCCGGGCTCGCCGCCCTCGGCCTGTTCGTGGCCGCGTGCTCCACGGGCGGCACCGGCTCCCGTGACGAGGGCGCGGCGCGCGCCGACGCGACGGCCGCCGCCGCCCCCACGCCGTCCGCCGCCGCCTCGGGCTCCGGTGCCGACCCGGGCGCGGGCGCGGCGAAGGCGGCGCCCCGGGTGGACCCGGTGGCGCTCCTCAAGGGCGACCCGAAGATCGGGGCGCGGGTGAAGGCCGACCTGAAGCCGTGCGTGGCCGACGCGTACCCGGTGGACACCTCGTACGGCAATCTCACCGACGGCTCCGTGCCGGACGTCGTGGTCAACGTGATGACCTGCGGCGACGCGGTCGGGATCGGTACGTACGTGTACCGCGGCAAGCCCGGCGGGGGCACCGGCGCCGACGGCTACGAGAACGTCTTCATGGCCGAGGACGCGGCGGTCTACGGCACCATCGACCGCGGCGACCTGATCGTCACGAAGCAGGTGTACGCGGAGGGCGACCCGGTCGCCTACCCGTCGGGCGAGGACGTGATCACGTACCGCTGGTCGGGGAAGAGGTTCGCCCAGCACGACTGGGTGCACAACGACTACAGCCGCGGCGTCGGCGAGGGCGGCGACGGGACCGGCGAGGCGCCGGAGCCGGTGCCCAGCGCGTCCGCCGCCGGCTGACCGGCGCCCCTCCCCCGCCTCCCCGTCCCCCCTCCCGCCGTTCCGCCGTTCCGTCCCACCCACCACCCGCGAAGGACCCGCACGATGGCCGAGACCCATGTCCTGTTCGTCGAGGACGACGACGTCATCCGTGAGGCCACCCAGCTCGCCCTGGAGCGGGACGGCTTCCGCGTCACCGCGATGCCCGACGGGCTCTCCGGCCTGGACGCCTTCCGCGCCCACCGGCCGGACATCGCGCTCCTCGACGTGATGCTGCCGGGCATGGACGGGGTCAGCCTCTGCCGCCGCATCCGCGACGAGTCGACCGTTCCGGTGATCATGCTGTCGGCGCGCGCCGACTCCATCGACGTCGTCCTCGGCCTGGAGGCCGGGGCGGACGACTACGTCACCAAGCCCTTCGACGGCTCCGTGCTGATGGCCCGCATCCGTGCCGTGCTGCGCCGCTTCGGCCACGCGGCCGGCAACGGCGCGGGCGACGCGGACGGGGCGGCGGCCGGCGACGGCGGGCCGCTGGTCTTCGGCGACGGGGACCTGGAGGTCGACACCGAGGGCATGGAGGTGCGCCGGGGCGGTACGCCGGTGGCGCTGACGCCGACCGAGATGCGGCTGCTCCTGGAGTTCTCCTCGGCACCGAACACCGTGCTCTCCCGCGACAAGCTCCTGGAGCGGGTCTGGGACTACGGCTGGGGCGGCGACACCCGGGTGGTCGACGTCCATGTGCAGCGGCTGCGCGCCAAGATCGGCCAGGACCGGATCGAGACGGTCCGCGGCTTCGGCTACAAGCTCAGGGGCTGATCGGTGAGAGCGCTTCCGCTCCGCACCGGCGTCCGCTGGAAGATCGCCCTGGCCATCGCGGCGGTCGGCGCGCTGATCGCGGTCACCCTCAGCGTGGTCGTGCACAACGCCGCCCGGATCTCGATGCTCGACAACGCGCGCGAGGTGCAGATGGAGCGGCTGCTCTTCGCCCAGCGCCTGTACGAGACCTCCAAGCCGAAGGAGCCGCGCTTCGGCGCCAAGATCAACGACCCGGCCCTGCCGGACCAGCTCGACCAGCTGATGCGGGACCAGCGGCGGGGCACGTACGTGCAGGAGCACCGGCACGGCGGGCCGCCGGACGTGTGGGCGGCGGTTCCGCTGGCCAACGGCGACGTGCTCTCGCTGCACATCCCCTTCGCCGACCGCAGCGCCACGATCATGAAGGACCTCGACCGGGCGCTGGTCATCGGCTCGGTCTCGGTGGTCTTCGGCGGCTGCGCGCTCGGCATCCTCGTCGGCGGGCAGCTGTCCCGGCGGCTGCGGAAGGCCGCGGCGGCGGCCGGGCGGGTCGCCCAGGGCAACGGCGACGTCCGGGTCCGGGACGCCGTCGGCGGAGTCGTACGCGACGAGACCGACGACCTGGCGTGGGCGATCGACTCGCTCACCGACGCGCTGAACGAGCGGATCGAGGCCGAGCGGCGGGTCACCGCGGACATCGCGCACGAGCTGCGCACCCCGGTCACCGGGCTGCTGACGGCGGCCGAGCTGCTGCCGCCGGGCCGCCCGACCGAGCTGGTGCGGGACCGGGCGCAGGCGATGCGGACGCTGGTCGAGGACGTCCTGGAGGTGGCCCGGCTCGACGGGGCCTCGGAGCGGGCGGAGCTCCAGGAGATCGCGCTCGGCGAGTTCGTGGACCGGCGGGTGCGGTCGATGTTCCCGGACGCCGAGGTCCGGGTGGTCCACGAGTCCTGGGTGTCGACCGACCCGCGCCGCCTGGAGCGGATCCTCGGCAACCTGCTGGCGAACGCGGCCAAGCACGGCAAGGGTCCGGTGGAGGTCACCGTCGAGGGCCGGGTGGTGCGCGTACGGGACCACGGCCCCGGCTTCCCCGAGGCGCTGCTCCGCGAGGGCCCGAGCCGCTTCCGTACGGGCACGAGCGACCGCGCGGGCCAGGGCCACGGCCTGGGCCTGACGATCGCGGCCGGTCAGGCGCGGGTCCTCGGCGCCCGGCTGACCTTCCGGAACGTCGCCTCGGAGGGCTCGCCGGAGGGTGTCGGCGGGGCGGTCGCGGTGCTGTGGCTGCCGGACCACGCGCCGACGAACACGGGCAGCTTCCCGATCCTGCGGCTGCCGGAGTAGACGGGGGTACGCGCGCGTGGGGCCCGGATTCGAGGAATCCGGGCCCCACGCGCGCGTACCGACGGGATCAGACCGTCTCGGCGACCTTGGCCGTGCCCTCGTCGGCCGGCTTCTCCGCCGTCGCGGGGCCGGCGCCGCGCAGCGCCACCTCCTTGACGAAGAAGGCGAGGACGAAGCCGCTCACCGCGACCGCCGCACCGACGAGGAAGGCGGAGTGGGTGCCGGCGGCGACGGCGTGCTGGTAGGCCTCGCGCAGCGCCTCCGGCAGCTTGGCCAGGCTCGCGGCGTCGAGCTGGGCGGTCCGCTCGGTGAGGGCGGAGCCGCCGCCGGCGGCCATCTCGTCCTGGACCCGGCTGGTGAAGAGGGCGCCCATGATGGCGACGCCGAAGGAGGAGCCGAGGGTCCGGAAGAGGGTGGTGGAGCTGGAGGCCACGCCCATGTCCTTCATCTCGACGCTGTTCTGCGCGACGAGCATGGTGATCTGCATGAGGAAGCCCATGCCGGCGCCGAGCAGGGCCATGTACACGCCGGAGAGCAGGCGGCCCGTGCCGGTGTCCATGGTGGAGAGCAGGAAGAGGCCGGCGATCATCAGGGCGCCGCCCGCGATGGGGAACGCCTTGTACTTGCCGGTGCTGGTGGTGACGCGGCCGACGACCAGCGAGACGACCATCATCGACAGCAGCATCGGCAGGAGCAGCAGGCCGGAGTTGGTGGCCGAGGCGCCCTGCACGGACTGCTGGAAGATCGGCAGGTAGAGGACGGCGCCGAACATGACGAAGCCGGTGATGAAGCCGATCAGCGACATCAGCGTGAAGTTGCGGCTGCGGAAGATGTGCAGCGGCATGATCGGGTCGCTCGCGCGGGTCTCCACGTACAGGAAGGCGGCGAGGGCGAGCGCGCCGCCGGCCGCGAGGCCGACGATGGTGGCCGAGCCCCAGGCGTACTCGGTGCCGCCCCAGGTGGTGACGAGGACGATCGCGGTGATGCCGACGGTCAGCAGCGCGGCGCCGAGGAAGTCGATGCGGGTGCCGGCCGCCCGCCGCTTCTTCGGCAGGTGGAGGACGGCGGTGACCATGGCGAGGGCGACGGCGCCGAGCGGAAGGTTGATGTAGAAGGACCAGCGCCAGCCCCAGTGGTCGGTGATGGTGCCGCCGACCAGCGGGCCGCCGATCATGGCGAGGGCCATCACGCCGGCCATCATGCCCTGGTACTTGCCCCGCTCCCGGGGCGGGATCAGGTCGCCGATGATCGCCATGACGCCGACCATGAGACCGCCGGCGCCGAGGCCCTGGACGGTGCGGAAGCCGATGAGCTGGCCCATGTCCTGGGCCATGCCGCTGAGCGCCGAGCCGATCAGGAAGATCACGATCGAGGTGAGGAAGACGCCCTTGCGGCCGTACATGTCGCCGAGCTTGCCCCAGATGGGAGTGGAGGCGGCGGTGGCCAGGGTGTAGGCGGTGACGACCCAGGAGAGGTGCTCCAGGCCGCCGAGCTCGCCGACGATCGTCGGCATCGCGGTGCCGATGATCATGTTGTCCAGCATCGCGAGGAGCATCGCGATCATGAGGGCGAGGAGGACCACGCGCACGCTGCGCTGCGTCTCCGGCTCCCCCTGCGTCTGTTTCGATGGTGCGGTGTCCGTCATGGCCGTCCCCTTACTTGCCGCCCGGCTAGTTACTACACTGGGGACGGTAGGCGCGTCACTTGCCGGTCGTCAAGTAAGTTTTGTGGAAAGTGGGAGTGAACAGCCATGGCCCGAGGCAACACCCGCCAGCGCATCCAGGACGTGGCTCTCGAACTCTTCGCCGAGCAGGGATACGAGAAGACCTCGCTCCGGGAGATCGCGGAACGCCTCGACGTCACCAAGGCCGCGCTGTACTACCACTTCAAGACCAAGGAAGACATCATCATCGGGATCTTCCAGGACCTGACGCGCCCGATGGACGAGCTGCTCGCCTGGGCCGCCGAGCAGCCGCGCACCCTGGAGACCAAGCGGGAGATCCTGCGCCGCTACCAGCTCTGCCTGCTCGCCGCAGCCCCGCTGTTCCGCTTCATGCACGAGAACCAGGCGACCGTGCGCGAACTGAGCATCGGCCTCACCTTCAAGGAGCGGCTGCTCGCGCTCTACCAGTTCATCGAGCAGCCCGAGGCCCCGATGAAGGACCGGGTCCGCGCCATGAGCGCGGTCTTCACCCTGCACGCGGGCACCTTCTTCATGCAGAACGAAGAGGACGACCCCGAGGAGAAGCAGGAAGCCGTCCTCGAGGTCGCCCTCGATCTGATCGAGCAGGCCCACCGGGCCTGACACGCGTCAGCGTCAGATGGTCACGCCGTGGGTCCGCAGGAACGCGGCCGGGTTGATGGCGGAGCCGTAGTTCGGGGTCGTACGGATCTCGAAGTGCAGGTGCGGGCCGGAGGAGTTGCCGGTGTTGCCCGAGAGGGCGATCTGCTGGCCGGCGGCGACCTTCTGGCCGATGTGGACCTTGATCTTCGACAGGTGGGCGTACTGCGAGTACGTGCCGTTGGCGTGCTTCACCACGATGGCGTTGCCGTAGGCGGGGCCGTCGCCGCCGCCGTTCGGGCCGGCCTTCACGACGGTGCCGGCGCCGGCGGCCTTGACCGGGGTGCCGGTCGGGACGGCGAAGTCCTGGCCGGAGTGCTTGTGGGCCCACATGGCGCCGCCCTGGTTGAAGCTGGCGCTCAGGGCGTACGAGGCGACCGGCTTGACCCAGCCCTTGGCCTTCTTCGCGGCGGCGGGCTTGGCGGCGGCCTTCTTGGCCGCGGCCTTCACCTGGGCGGCCTTGGCGGCCTGCGCCTTGGCGACCTTCACCTGGGCGGCGGCCTTGGCCTGGGTCTCGGCCTGCGCCGCGACGGCGGCGGCCGCGGTACCGGCGACCGGGGCGGCCTTGCTCTCGGCGGCGAAGGCGGACCCGGCTCCGGCCACCAGCGTCGCTCCCAGACCCGCGGTGGCGAGGGCGACGGCGGTGGTGCGGACGGCGGGGTTCATGACGCGCTTCGACATACGGGGGAAGACCTCCGGGAAGAACGGGACCCGACGCGATCGGTGCGTTGCGCCGGGCTGGCTGTTCCTTGGTAACCCGCCACCCAGGTCATCCCAAAACACCCCATCTACGACACGAGATCGTAGCGATCTCCCCAGGAATACGACTCTTGACGCCCGGGACGCCCATCCCTCAAATCGGACATACCAACCCAAGATTCCGGGTTTAAGCCCATGTCGCCAAGGCCGGGAAAGGCCCGAAAGGCGGCGCCTCGCCCGATTCGAGCCGCTCGGGACCTCCGTCCCGGTGGTTGACCACCGAACGTCCCGATTCGCCCCTTATCGACACTACGATCCCGTCTAGTACCCCTCGAAAGCCCTGTGCCGCTTGTCACCGCGCCCCCCCCTGCCACTGCGACCTGGGTCACGCAACCGGAGCCGCCCGGAGACCGTCCCGCACTACGCTGACGGCATCCGGGGACGTACGGGGGGACAGACATGGAACCGGCACTCATCGGCACGCGCCTCGCGTCGGCCGCGATCGGCCCGCTGCTGAAGAAACTGCTGGCCGGCGACGCGCCAGGGGCCGGACTCACCGGCGCGGACCGCCCCGTGCGGCTCGCCTCCCTCCTCTCCTTCCGCGGCGAGAAGCGCACCCTCACCGAGAAGGACGTCGCGAAACTGGCCGCGACGCTGGTGGCCCGCACCTGCGAGGGCCCCGGCGAGCGGCCCTTCCCCGCCGACGAGACCGAGGCCGTCACCGACGCGCTCACCGCGAACCTGCTGGCCCTCGGCGACCTCGACATGGACGACGTCCAGGCCGTCCACCTCGGCCACGAGGCCCTCGCCCGGCGCCTGCGCGCCGCCGCGCCCGCCCCCGACGGCCTCTCCGCCGACTCCGTCCACTACCTGGAGGCCGCCACCACCCGGGCCTGCCGCCACATCCTGGAGTTCTTCACCAGCCGCCCCTCCTTCGTCGCCCGCACCCTGGTCGAACAGACCCGGGGCCAGGCCGCGCTGTCCACGAAGCTCGACGCGATGGCGGCGGCGCACCCCGGCCCGCTCGCCGAGGACGCCGCCTTCGAGCGCCGCTACCTGGCGCACCTGGCGAAGAAGCACGGCCGGCTGACGATCTACGGCATCGACCTGCGCGACTCGTCGGCCGAGTGGCCCCTCGACGTCGCCTACCTCTCCCTGGAGGCCATCGGCCGGGCCCCCCACGAGCACGAGCACATCGCCGCCCCCGTCCGCGCCGACCTCGCCCTGGCCCGCCACGACCGGGTCCTCCTCCGGGGCCTCGCCGGCTCCGGCAAGACCACCCTCGTCCAGTGGCTCACCGTCTCCGCCGCCGACCCCGGCCGCGCCGACGGCATGGCCCACCTCCACGGCCGCATTCCCTTCGTCCTCCCCCTGCGCACCCTCACCCGGCACGGCGAACGGCTCCCCTCCCCCGACCGCTTCCTCACCGCCGCCGGCTGCCCGCTCACCCCGCCCGACGGCTGGACCGACCGGGTCCTCGCGGCCGGCCGCGGCCTCGTCCTCGTCGACGGCATCGACGAGATCCCCGAGGCCGAACGCGGCCGGGCCCGCGGCTGGCTCCGCGACCTCACCGGCGCGTACGAGGGCAACCGCTGGCTCGTGACCTCACGCCCCACCGCCGTGGACGGCGACTGGCTCGCCGGTGACGGTTTCACCGAGCTGACGCTCTCCCCCATGACCCGGGCCGGGGTCGCCACCTTCGTGCACCGCTGGCACCGGGCCGCCGGGCCCGACGCCGCCCCGTACGAGCAGACGCTCCTCGACGCCCTGCGCGGTGACTCACCCGTCGCCCAGCTCGCCACCAACCCCCTCATGTGCGGCCTCATCTGCGCCCTCCACCGCGACCGGCGCGGCTACCTGCCGCGCGGCCGCAAGGCGCTCTACGAGGCAGCCCTCGCCATGCTGCTCTCCCGACGCGACCGCGAACGGGACATGGGGACCCCGTACGGCATCGCCCTCGACGAGGCCCCGCAGATCCAGCTGGTCCAGCGCCTCGCGTACTGGCTCACGCGCAACGGCCGCACCGAGATCGACCGGGCCCGCGCCGAGACGATCGTCGCGCAGGCCGTCCCCGCCGTGGCCGCCGACTGCCCTCCCGATCAGGTCTTCACCCATCTCCTGCACCGCAGCGGACTGCTCCGCGAGCCGACCGCCGACACCGTCGACTTCGTCCACCGCACCTTCCAGGACTACCTGGCGGCCAAGGCGCTGGTGGACGACTGGGACATCGGCGTCCTGGTCGAGCACGCCTCCGACGACCAGTGGGAGGACGTCATCCGCATGGCCGTGGGCCACGCCCGGCCCCGCGAATGCGCGGAGATCCTCCGCGAACTCCTCAAGGCGGCGGACGCGGCGAAGGAACGCGCGACGCAGCTGCGCGTCCTGGTGCTCGCCGCGACGGCCCTGGAGCACGCCACGGAGGTCGCTCCCGAGGTCCGCGCGGAGATCCTGGCCCGGACGGCCGAGATCGTGCCGCCCCGCTCCTTCGAGGAGGCCCGCCAGCTGGCGGCGGGCGGCCCCGCGGTGCTGCGCCTGCTCGGCGGACCCGGGGAACTGGACGAGATGTCCGCCTCCTACTGCGTGACCGCGGCCTCCCACATCCCGGCCGAGGCCGCCGTCCCCTATCTGGCCCGCTTCGCCGGCCACCCGTCGCTGATGATCCGGTCCCAGCTGATCCACGCCTGGTCGCGCTACGACACCCGTCTCTACGGCGAGGAGATCGTCGCGCGTCTGGATCCGACGGACCTGCGGTACAGCGTCGCCGGCGACGAGCAGGCCGACGAGCTGCTCCGGCTGGGGCTGCGTCCGTCCCGGCTGGACGTCGGCGACGGCCTCTCGGGCGAGGCCCTCGCCCGGCTCCTCGGCGCCTGCGACCCCGTCACGCTCCACCTCCAGCGCCTCGGCGAGCGGGCCGGCCTCTCCGCCCTGTCCTCCCTGACGCGCCTGGCCTCCCTCACCCTGGAGACGAGCGCCGCCACCTCGTGGTCGGTCGCCGACCTGCCCGTGGCCGCGCCCCTCGCCCACATCGACCTTCCGGAGAGCTGGCCGAGGGAGGGGCTCGGCGGCCTCGCCCGGCTCGGGAGCCTGACCTCGCTCCAGGTGTGGCAGACGGACCCGCTGGACGCCGACACCTGGCGGGCCCTCGCCTCCCTCCCGGCGGTGCACACCCTCTCGCTGACCGAGACCGATCTCCGGAGCCGCCCCGAGGACCTCGTCCTCGACCGCGTACGGACGGTCCGGCTCGCCTACTACGACGCGCCCGCGCTCGACGAGCTGCCCCGGACCTTCCCGTTCCTGGAGCAGCTGGAACTCCGCGGCGAGGGCGGCGCCGTCCCGGACGTCGCCCCGCTCTCCGTCCTCCGCTCCCTGCGGCACCTCCGCACGGTCGGCACCGTCACGGGCGCCGAGGCACTGGAGCCCTCCGTCTGGGTCGGACAGTACTGACCCCACACGAAAGGGGCGGCCCCGGAACCGTGATGGTTCCGGGGCCGCCCCTTGGGCGTACCGCTACCGCTTAGGCGTCCTTGGAGAGGTTCGGGCCCGTCTCGCCCGCCGCGACCGGCGGAGCGTCGGGCAGGGCCGACTTCTCCTCGCCGCGGAAGGTGAACTTCTGCTCGTCGCCCTCGCCCTCGGTGTCCACGACCACGATGTGGCCGGGGCGCAGCTCGCCGAAGAGGATCTTCTCGGAGAGCGAGTCCTCGACCTCGCGCTGGATCGTCCGGCGCAGCGGCCGGGCGCCCATGACCGGGTCGTAGCCCTTCTTGGCGAGGAGCTCCTTCGCGGACTGGGAGAGCTCGATGCCCATGTCCCGGTCCTTGAGGCGCTCGTCCACGCGGCCGATCATCAGGTCGACGATCTGGAGGATGTCGTCCTGGGTCAGCTGCGGGAAGACGATGATGTCGTCCACACGGTTGAGGAACTCGGGGCGGAAGTGCTGCTTCAGCTCCTCGCTGACCTTCGCCTTCATCCGCTCGTAGTTGGACTTCGTGTCGCCCTGGGCGGCGAAGCCCAGGTTGAAGCCCTTCGAGATGTCCCTGGTCCCGAGGTTGGTCGTCATGATGATGACCGTGTTCTTGAAGTCCACGACCCGGCCCTGGGAGTCGGTCAGGCGACCGTCCTCCAGGATCTGGAGCAGGGAATTGAAGATATCGGGGTGGGCCTTCTCGACCTCGTCGAAGAGGACGACGGAGAACGGCTTGCGGCGCACCTTCTCGGTGAGCTGGCCGCCCTCTTCGTAGCCGACGTATCCGGGCGGCGAACCGAAGAGACGCGAAACCGTGTGCTTCTCGCTGAACTCCGACATGTCGAGGGAGATCATCGCGTCCTCGTCGCCGAAGAGGAATTCGGCGAGGGCCTTCGAAAGCTCGGTCTTACCGACACCGGACGGACCGGCGAAGATGAACGAGCCACCGGGACGCTTCGGGTCCTTCAGGCCGGCACGGGTACGGCGGATGGCCCGCGAGAGGCCGATGACGGCGTCCTTCTGGCCGATGACGCGCTTGTGGAGCTCGTCCTCCATGCGGAGCAGACGCGAGGACTCCTCCTCGGTCAGCTTGAAGACCGGGATGCCGGTGGCGGTCGCGAGGACCTCGGCGATCAGCTCGCCGTCGACCTCGGCGACGACGTCCATGTCGCCGGCCTTCCACTCCTTCTCCCGCTTGGCCTTCGCGGCGAGGAGCTGCTTCTCCTTGTCGCGCAGGGACGCGGCCTTCTCGAAGTCCTGCGAGTCGATCGCGGACTCCTTGTCGCGGCGGACGCCGGCGATCTTCTCGTCGAACTCGCGGAGGTCCGGCGGCGCGGTCATCCGGCGGATGCGCATCCGGGAGCCGGCCTCGTCGATCAGGTCGATCGCCTTGTCCGGGAGGAAGCGGTCCGAGATGTACCGGTCGGCCAGGGTCGCGGCCTGGACGAGCGCCTCGTCGGTGATGGAGACGCGGTGGTGCGCCTCGTACCGGTCGCGCAGGCCCTTGAGGATCTCGATGGTGTGCGGCAGCGACGGCTCGGCGACCTGGATGGGCTGGAAGCGGCGCTCGAGCGCGGCGTCCTTCTCCAGGTACTTGCGGTACTCGTCGAGCGTGGTGGCACCGATGGTCTGGAGCTCGCCGCGGGCCAGCATCGGCTTGAGGATGCTGGCGGCGTCGATCGCGCCCTCGGCGGCGCCCGCACCCACGAGGGTGTGGAGCTCGTCGATGAACAGGATGATGTCGCCGCGGGTGCGGATCTCCTTGAGGACCTTCTTCAGGCGCTCCTCGAAGTCACCGCGGTAGCGGGAGCCGGCGACCAGCGCGCCGAGGTCGAGGGTGTAGAGGTGCTTGTCCTTGAGGGTCTCGGGCACCTCGCCCTTGACGATGGCCTGCGCCAGGCCCTCGACGACGGCGGTCTTGCCGACGCCGGGCTCGCCGATGAGGACCGGGTTGTTCTTGGTGCGGCGGGACAGCACCTGCATGACCCGCTCGATCTCCTTCTCGCGCCCGATGACCGGGTCGAGCTTGGACTCGCGAGCGGCCTGCGTGAGGTTGCGGCCGAACTGGTCGAGGACCAGGGACGTCGAGGGGGTGCCCTCGGCAGGGCCGCCGGCGGTGGCGGCTTCCTTGCCCTGGTAGCCGGAGAGCAGCTGGATGACCTGCTGCCGCACCCGGTTGAGATCGGCGCCCAGCTTCACGAGGACCTGGGCGGCGACGCCCTCGCCCTCGCGGATCAGGCCGAGCAGGATGTGCTCGGTGCCGATGTAGTTGTGGCCGAGCTGGAGGGCCTCGCGGAGCGAGAGCTCCAGGACCTTCTTGGCGCGAGGAGTGAAGGGGATGTGGCCGGACGGGGCCTGCTGGCCCTGGCCGATGATCTCCTCCACCTGCTGGCGGACCGCCTCGAGCGAAATCCCGAGGCTCTCCAGGGCCTTAGCGGCGACACCCTCACCCTCGTGGATAAGGCCCAGAAGGATGTGCTCGGTGCCGATGTAGTTGTGGTTGAGCATCCGGGCTTCTTCCTGAGCCAGGACGACAACCCGCCGCGCGCGGTCGGTGAACCTCTCGAACATCGTTAATCGCTCCTCAGAGCGGTCAGTCAGTTAGGGGTCGATCCCCTCCCTGTCCTTCCGCAGCTTAGTCCCGCAAGCGGGGACCGCTCATTCCAACTGCCGACATCCGTCCGGATCACCCCCTTGTCCCTGGGGTGGCCCGCTGCCGAACAGCCGACAAATGCTCCAACTCGATGGTGCGAGACGATGTTCCCGCAGGCCAAGTAGTTACCCCCGCCTTGAGTACGCCGATGGCGAACGCGAGACGGACCGGCCGTACGGGTCACCCCTCTCCACTAGGAATGTCTTACCCGTACGGTCCGACACTCCATGCGGCACACCCGGGTCCCCTCCGCTACCAGCGAACAGAGTTGCGTCGCCGAATGCGCTCGTACGCCCCATTACCGGACACCTCGGGTCCCCGGACCGGAACGTTACGTCACCGGTGACGCCCGGGGCCGTAACCTCCCCGGCCCCCCGGGAGTTCCCCGGGCATGGCCCTCACCGTCCCGTCTCCCCGCTCGCCGCTCGACGGCGGCCGGGAGCTCGCGCTCTGGTACGAGCGGGAGCTCGGGTGGGCGACGGTGCCGGGGCCGCCGGCGCAGCTGGTGACGGGGCTCCGCTTCGACGTCCTCGAACTGCCCGCCGCGGCCGGCCGGGGGGTGCTGCGCCGGGTGGGCGCGGCGACCGGTCCCGTGGCCCTCCTGGGGCGCCGGATGCGTCTCCTCGTGGCCGCGGGGAGCGCGGAGGAGCTGCCCGGCCTGCTGGAGTGGCTGGAGTGGGGCGGGATCTCACTGGACCTCGTGGCGCTCGGCGCCGACGGCCGGATGACCGCTCCCCCGCCGCCGGGGCGGGGCGGATCCGGCGCGTCGGGCGTCGGCGCCTGGCTGCGGGCCCCCGAGCCGGGGCGCGAGGTGGAGTCCTCGCTGCCGGCTCCGCGGTCCGGGCCGTGGGGCCGTGCGGAGGCCCCGTGTCTGACGCGCCTGGTGGCCGCGGCCGCGGTGGAGTGCCACCGGCTGCGGCTGCTGAGCGCCCGGGCCGGCGGGCCGGCGGCTCAGCGGGGGACGCCTCAGCGGTTCGCGTCCTCGTAGGCCGCCTTGACGTGGGCGGGGACGCGACCGCGGTCGTTGACCTCCATGCCGTTCTCCTTGGCCCAGGCGCGGATCTTCGCCGTGTCCTGGCTGCCGGAGGCGGTCACGCGGCCCTTGCCGCGGCCCGCGGTGGTGCGGCCGCCGGTGCGGCGCCCGCTCGTGGTGTACGGCTCGAGCAGGCCACGGAGCTTCTCCGCGTTGGCGGTGGTGAGGTCGATCTCGTAGGTCTTGCCGTCCAGCGCGAACGTCACGGTCTCGTCCGCCTCGACGCCGTCGAGGTCGTCGACAAGAAGGACCTGAACCTTCTGTGCCACCGGATTTCCTTTCATCGAAAATGCAGTACGCGGAAAGGAAACCGCTTTTCCCGGAAAAACACAAACCCCTGGGAGAGGTTCAGATCCCCGGGAACGCGGGAAACATGCGCGATTCGGACATAGGGTTCCACCGGGGTTCCAGCGGGCTTCCGCCAGGAGGATAGGTCACAGGTGCAGAAGCATCCGGCTGTTGCCCAAGGTGTTCGGCTTCACTCGTTCGAGACCGAGGAACTCGGCGACACCCTCGTCATAGGAACGGAGGAGCTCGGCGTAGACATCTCCGTCGACCGGCGTCTCGCCGATCTCGACGAAGCCGTGCTTCGCGAAGAACTCGACTTCGAAGGTGAGACAGAAAACCCGGCGCACACCGAGCCAGCGCGCGGTCTGCAACAACTTGGTGAGCAGCTGATGACCGACGCCGGCGCCCTTGAAGTCGGGATCGACGGCGAGCGTGCGGACTTCCGCGAGGTCTTCCCACATGACATGGAGTGCGCCGACTCCGACGACCTCCGCGTCCTCGTCGCGTTCCGCGACCCAGAACTCCTGGATGGCCTCGTAAAACGTCACCGTCGCCTTGTCGAGGAGGATGCCGCGGCGCGCGTAGGGGTCGACCAGACGTCGCACGGCGGCGACGTCGGAGGTGCGGGCACGGCGTACGGTGACGGCTTTCGACATGGGGGGACGGTACCGCTAGGAGGGCGCCGGTCCGCCCTCGCCCTCCTCGGGCGGGGCGGGGAGCGGGCTGTCGCGCTGGACGATCCGGATGGCGTCGTTCAGGGACTCGCGCTGTTCCGGGGACATCATCCCGAAGAAGGCGACGAGGGCGGCGGCCGGGTTGTCGCTCTGCGCCCAGGCCTCGTTCATCAGGGCGGCCGAGTAGGCGGCGCGGGTGGAGACCGCCGTATATCGATAGGCGCGGCCTTCGACTTCCCGGCGCACCCAGCCCTTCTGATGGAGATTGTCCAAGACGGTCATGACGGTGGTGTAGGCGATGGAGCGTTCCTGCTGGAGGTCTTCCAGGACTTCCCGGACGGTCACCGGGCGGTTCCATTGCCAGATGCGCGTCATGACGGCGTCTTCGAGTTCTCCCAAGGGGCGCGGCACAGGCTCACCCTAGTGGGAGGTAACGGGAATAACGGTTATTGGCAGTCGAAGCGCGGCCGTAGCGCGTGAGAGCCCGTCGTCACGCGCCGCAACGTCCTGTAACACGACAAAAGGGGCGCCGACCGCTTGCGGTCGTACGCCCCTCGGGGTCCGGAGGGAGCTACGCGTCGGGGCCGTCCGACTGGCGGGCGGCCTCCGCGCGGGCCAGGGCCGCGTCGACCACGGCGTCCTCCTTGGCCTTGTTGGGGCCGCCCTGCGTCTTGACGATCACGACGATGAGGGCGATGAAGAACGCGGCCATCACGACGGGCGGCACGAGCGCGGAGACGTAGTCCATGCCGACCAGAGTAGCTAGCCCGCGACCCGTTCCTCGGGCGGGGGCGGGGGAACCGGGCGGCGGCGTGGCGGGAAGACCTCGGAGGGCTTGGGGACCGGCCGCTCGGAGGGGGTCGGGGTCGGCGGCTTGGGACGGGGCTCCTGGGCCGCGCGGCCGCCGGGCAGGGAGAGCAGGCGGGCGCGGGAGGCGGTCGGGACGCTCGCGGTGGCCTGCGAGACGCGGGCGAGGCGGGCGCGCACGGAGCGCTCGGCGAGGGCCTGGCAGCGGTCGAGCAGCCGGGCGGCGGGCGGGTTGGCACGCAGGGCGCGCAGGGCGGCGAGGTCGTCGGCCCCGGGGTCGTACCCGCCGGCCAGGGCCTCCTCCAGGCGTTCCAGGTAGCCGGCGAGCGAGCCGGGGAGACTCTCGCGGTAGCGGACCAGGTCGGCGAGGAGGAAGGCGCGCAGCCGGCCCGCCTCGCGCACCGCCTCGTCCACGGAATCGGCCAGACGGAGGGCGTCACGGACGTCCTCGTCCGGGAGGGGGGCGGGGTGGAGGGCGTTGGCGAGGGCGCGTCGGAGCACACGCAGCTCGTCCGCGCTGAACGCCATGCCGCCGCGGGATCCGTAGGGCGTGGGCATGGGGCGACGATACGCGCTAATCGGACAATTTTCGCTTAGCGATCATCCGGCGCGTCGGTACGGAACCCCTTCCACCTGCGGAGACGTCGCCCGCCCGCGCACGCCCCGTCGCGGTGGCAACCGCTCGCGCGGGACGGGCCCGGTGGCCGAGCCCCGGCAGGTGCCGGGGCGGGGGACGGCCCCCGCAGAGGACGGCGGAGGCCGGTGGGTCACATGCGGGAGACGTTGCGTTCGTAGACCAGGCGGAGGCCTATGAGGGTCAGCCAGGGTTCGTGGCGGTCGATCTCGGCCGAGTCGCGGAGGACCATCGGGGCCAGGCCGCCGGTGGCGATGACCGTCACCGCCGAGGGGTCGCCCTTCGGGCCGACCAGTTCGCGCTTCATCCGGGCGACGACCCCGTCGACCTGGCCCGCGTACCCGAAGACGATGCCGGACTGCATCGCCTCGACCGTGTTCTTCCCGATCACCCCGCGCGGCCTGACCAGCTCGATCTTGCGGAGCATCGCGCCCTTCACGCCCAGCGCCTCGACCGAGATCTCGATGCCGGGGGCGATCGCACCGCCCGCGTACTCCCCGCGCGCGGTCACCGCGTCGTAGGTGGTCGCCGTGCCGAAGTCGACGACGATCGCCGGGCCGCCGTAGAGCTCGACGGCGGCGACCGCGTTGATGATGCGGTCCGCGCCGACCTCCTTCGGGTTGTCGGTGAGGATCGGCACGCCCGTCTTCACGCCGGGCTCCACGAGGACCGCCGGCACGTCCCCGTAGTAGCGGCGGGTCACCTCGCGCAGCTCGTGCAGGACCGAGGGGACCGTGGCGCAGATCGCGATTCCCTCGATCCCGTCGCTCAGCTCCGCGCCGAGCAGCGGGTGCATGCCCATGAGGCCCTGGAGCAGGACCGCCATCTCGTCGGCGGTCCTGCTGGGATCCGTGGAGATCCGCCAGTGCTCGACGATCTCCTCGCCGTCGAAGAGCCCGAGGACCGTGTGCGTGTTGCCGACGTCGATGGTGAGGAGCATCAGTCGCGCACCTCGCGCAGGTCGAGGCCGATGTCGAGGATCGGGGAGGAGTGCGTGAGACCGCCGACCGCCAGGTAGTCCACGCCGGTCGCCGCGTACGCCGCCGCGTTCTCCAGCGTCAGCCGGCCGGAGGACTCCAGGGCCGCGCGGCCGTCGACCAGGGCCACCGCCTCCTCGGTCTCGTCCGGGGTGAAGTTGTCGAGCAGGATCAGGTCGGCACCCGCGTCGAGGACCTCGCGGACCTGGTGCATGGTGTCGACCTCGACCTCGATCGGCAGCTCGGGGAAGGCCTCGCGGACGGCCTGGAAGGCCTCGGCGACACCGCCGGCCGCCACCACGTGGTTGTCCTTCACCAGCGCCGCGTCCGACAGCGACATCCGGTGGTTGACGCCGCCGCCGCAGCGGACCGCGTACTTCTCCAGGGCGCGCAGGCCCGGCGTCGTCTTGCGGGTGTCGCGGACCTTGGCCTTCGTGCCCTCCAGGACGTCCGCCCACGCGCGCGTGGCGGTGGCGATGCCGGAGAGGCGGCACAGGATGTTCAGCGCGCTGCGCTCGCCGGTGAGCAGGTCACGGGTGCGGGCGGTGACGCTGAGCAGCAGGTCGCCGGGCTCGACGCGCTCGCCGTCCTCCCGGTGCCGCTCGACCTCGAACTCCTCGGTGCAGACGATCGACAGGACCGCCTCCGCCACCCGCAGACCGGCGACCACGCCGGCCTCCCGGGCCACGAAGTCGGCGGTCGCGACGGCGTCCTCGGGGACGGTCGCCACGGTCGTGACGTCGACGCCGCCGTCGAGGTCCTCGGCGATCGCCAGGTGGGCGATGTCCTCGACCTGTACGGGGTCGAGGCCGGCGTCGGCGAGCAGCTGGGCGAGCGCGGGGTCGAGCCCGCACTCGTACTCCTCGGCGTCGCCGCAGCCGCAGCCGTCGCCGCAGCCGCCGGACTCCTCGTACGAGCTGATCTGGATGAGAGGGACGTCCACGGGCTCGGGACGGGATTCCTCGGGCGTGCTCACGGCTGCTGCTCCCTGGGGGTGACGGGGCTTCGGGGGGATGACGGGGATGCGGGAGGTCGAGAGGCCCCGGGTCACGGGGCTTCGGGGATCACGGGGCTGCGGGGGTCACGGGCGGGAAGTCCGCGCCCTCGGTGACGCGGACCACCGGGCGGCGGTCGGCGGCGATCCGGACGACCAGGTGGCGGCGCCACTTCTCGTCGTCCCGGTCCGGGCGGTCCTCCCGCCAGTGGCAGCCGCGGGTCTCCTCGCGGGCCAGGGCGGCCGCGGCCAGGACCCGGGCGACGCACAGCAGGTTGGTGGTCTCCCAGGAGTCGACGCCCGGCTCGGCGGCCTTGCGCTCCTCCTCGGTGTCCTGCCGGAGCGCCTCCAGGGCGTCGCAGGCGGCCGTCAGGGAGGCGGCCGAGCGCAGCACGCCCGCGTCCCTGGTCATGATCCGCTGGATCTCGCGGCGGGTCTCGGGCGCGACGAGGGTCAGCACCTCGCCGTTCTCGTTCCGCGCCACGCCCTCGCGGTGCGGGCCGTGCTCGGCGATGTCGGCGGCGATCCGCTCCGCGAAGACCAGCCCCTCCAGGAGCGAGTTCGAGGCCAGCCGGTTGGCGCCGTGCACGCCGGTGCAGGCGACCTCGCCGCAGGCGTACAGGCCGGGGACGGTGGTGCGGCCGTCGAGGTCGGTGCGGATGCCGCCGGAGGCGTAGTGCGCGGCCGGGGCGACCGGGATCGGGTCGGTGACCGGGTCGATGCCGTGCGACCGGCAGGCGGCCAGGATCGTGGGGAAGCGGTGCTCCCACATCTCGGCGCCGAAGTGGCGGGCGTCGAGGTACATGTGCTCGGCGCCCTGCTCCTGCATGCGGCGGGTGATCGCCTTGGCGACGATGTCCCGGGGCGCGAGCTCGGCCAGCTCGTGCTGCCCGAGCATGAAGCGGACGCCGTCCGCGTCGACCAGGTGGGCGCCCTCGCCGCGGACCGCCTCGGAGACCAGCGGCTGCTGGCCCTCGGCGCCGGCGCCGAGGAACAGCACCGTCGGGTGGAACTGCACGAACTCCAGGTCGGAGACCTCGGCGCCGGCGCGCAGCGCGAGGGCGACGCCGTCGCCGGTGGAGACGGACGGGTTGGTGGTCGCGGAGAAGACCTGGCCCATGCCGCCGGTGGCGAGGACCACGGCGGGGGCGCGGACGGCGCCGACGCCGTCGTGCTGGCCCTCGCCCATGACGTGCAGGGTGACGCCGGCCGTGCGGCCCTCGTCGTCCTTGAGGAGGTCGAGGACGAGCGCGTGCTCGATGGTGCGGACCCCCTGCTCGCGGATGGCCTCGACCAGCGCGCGGGAGATCTCCGCGCCCGTGGCGTCGCCGCCCGCGTGGGCGATCCGGCGGCGGTGGTGGCCGCCCTCGCGGGTGAGGGCGATCTCGCCGTCGTCGGTGCGGTCGAAGTCGGCGCCGGTGGCCATGAGGCGGCGGACGGCGTCGGGGCCCTCGGTGACGAGGAGGCGGACGGCCGGCTCGTCGCAGAGCCCGGCGCCGGCGACGAGGGTGTCGTCCAGGTGCTGCCCCGGGGTGTCGCCCTCGCCGAGCGCGGCGGCGATGCCGCCCTGGGCCCAGCGGGTGGAGCCGTCGTCCAGGTTGGCCTTGGTGACGACGACCGTACGGAGCCCGGCGGCGGTGCAGCGCAGGGCGGCCGTCAGTCCGGCGACGCCCGAGCCCACCACGACGACGTCGGCGTCGATGGCCCAGCCGGGCGCGGGGGCGTGCAGTCGTATTCCGGTCACGAGGCGGCTCCCTGGGTGGCTCCGAAGGTCAGCGGGATGTTGTCGATCAGCCGGGTGGTGCCCACGCGCGCGGCGAGCGCCAGAATGGCCTCGCCCCGGTGGCCGTCCTCGACCTCGGTGAAGTCGGCGGGGTCGATCAGCGCCAGGTAGTCGAGGACGAGCGGCGGCTCGGCCCTCGCGGCCTCGTCGAGGACGGCGCGGGCCGCGGCCCGGACGGCCTCGGCGCCGCCGCCCTCGGCGGCCTGCGCGACCGCGTGCGCGTCGGCGGCGGCCCGGGCCTCGCCGAGCCGGGACAGCCCCTCGGCGCGGTTCCCGGCCCGCCCCTGGGCGCCGGGCAGGGCGACGGCGCGCGCGTGCAGCGCCTCCTGCGCGGCGAGCCGGTCGCGGGCCGCGAACAGGGCCCGGGACAGGGCGAGGGCGGTGTGCCGCTCGGCGGCCGACAGGTAGCGGTTGCGGCTCGACAGGGCGAGGCCGTCGTCCTCGCGGACCGTCGGGACGCCGACGATCTCGACCGGGAAGTTCAGGTCCCGTGCCATGCGCCGGATGACGGCGAGCTGCTGGGCGTCCTTCTGGCCGAAGAAGGCCAGGTCGGGCCCGGTGAGGTGGAGCAGCTTGGCGACGACGGTGAGGACGCCGTCGAAGTGCCCGGGCCGGGAGGCGCCCTCCAGGCGGTCGCCCATGGGACCGGCGGTGATCCGGACCTGCGGCTGCCCGCCGGGGTAGACCTCGTCGGCGGAGGGCGCGAAGACGGCGCTGGCACCGGCGGCGAAGGCCAACTCCAGGTCGGCGTCGAGGGTGCGGGGGTAGCGGTCGAGGTCCTCGCCGGCGCCGAACTGGAGCGGGTTGACGAAGACGGTGACGACGACGAAGCCGTCCGCGCCGACCCGCTCGCGGGCGGCCCGGATCAGGGTGGCGTGGCCCTCGTGGAGGGCGCCCATGGTCATGACGACGGCGTTGTGCCCCGGCGGGCCGCCGAAGCCCGCACGCGCGCGTGCCAGTTCCGCGACCGTGGAGACCAGCTCCGCCGGCGCGTGGCGCCCGGGCTTCTTCCGGTCGGTCAGGGTCATCGGTCGTCTCCTCGCGGCCCGTCGGCGGGGCCGGTCGTGTCGGCGGGGCCGGTCGTGTCGGCGGGGCCGGTCGTGTCGGCGGCGGGGTCGGCGGCGAGGACGCCCAGCAGGTCCTGGGCCAGCTCCGGCTTGAGCAGGCCGTGCGCGAGGGCCCGGTCGGCGGTCGTCCGGGCCATCGCCAGGTACCCGGCGACGGTGCCGGGCGCGTGCTTGCGGAGCTCGGCGACGTGGGCGGCGACCGTGCCGGCGTCGCCGCGCGCGACGGGGCCGGTCAGGGCCGCGTCGCCGGACCGCAGCGCGTTGTCGAGCGCGGCGCCCAGGAGGGGGCCGAGCATCCGGTCGGGGGCGGCGACGCCGGCCGTGCGGAGCAGCTCCATCGACTGGGCCACCAGGGTGACCAGGTGGTTCGCGCCGAGAGCGAGGGCCGCGTGGTAGAGCGGCCGGGCCTCCTCGGCGATCCACTCGGGCTCCCCGCCCATCTCGATGACCAGCGCCTCGGCGGCGAGCCGCAGCTCCTCCGGCGCGGTCACCCCGAAGGAGCAGCCGGCGAGCCGCTGCACGTCCACGGCGGTGCCGGTGAAGGTCATCGCCGGGTGCAGGGCCAGCGGGAGCGCGCCCGCGCGCCGGGCCGGGTCCAGGACCCGGGCGCCGTACCGCCCCGAGGTGTGCACGATCAGCTGGCCGGGCCGGACGGCGCCGGTCCCGGCGAGGCCCTCGACGAGGCCCGGCAGGGCGTCGTCCGGGACGGTGAGCAGGACGAGGTCGGCGAGCGCGAGCACCCGCGCGGGCTCCACGACCGGCACGTCCGGCAGCAGCGCGGCCGCCCGGCGCCGGGAGGCGTCGGAGACCGCGGAGACGGCGACGGGGCGGTGTCCGGCGAGCCGGAGGGAGGCGGCGAGCGCGGGGCCGACGCGGCCTGCGCCGACGACCCCGACGGTCAGCCGGGCGGGCCGGTCCTCGGCCCTGGGCTCTGGCGCTGCGGGTGCGTTCACGGTGGTTACGGGCCTTCCGTTCCAGTCCTCGGCGGGTACCGGACGATTTCTCGTCATGCTACGCCAGCGTTTCGTCCCTCCTCCCGGCCGCCCGAAACCCGCAGGCGGGGGTGCGGGGGGCGGTGTGATGATCCCTCCATGAACAGGGATCAGCTGCCACCGGAGACGCCCGAGGACGGGACCGGAGAGGTGACCGGAGACGGGACCGGAGAGGTGACCGGAGACGGGACCGGAGACGGGACCGGCGAGGTATCGGGCGAGGTGGCCGGGAAGGCCCTTGACGAGGGTGCGGCGCGGCGGTACCGGAGCCAGGTGTGGGGCGGGGCCGCGCGCTCGCTGTGGCGCCCGTCCGTGGACGGCACGGTCGGCGGGCGACTGCGCGAGCTGGCCGACTGGACGGACGCGGCGGACCTCGCGGACGCGCTCCCCGACCTCTACGGCGACGGTCTCGTGGAGGTCCTGGAGGGGCGGGTCGCCGAGGAGCTGGGGATGGAGGCCGCCGTCTTCTTCCCCAGCGGCACCATGGCCCAGCAGGTGGCGCTGCGCTGCTGGGCCGGGCGCACCGGCAGCCCGGTCGTCGCTCTCCACCCGCTCGCCCACCCCGAGGTCCACGAGGACGACGCCTTCCGGACCGTGTCGGGGCTGCGCACGGTCCATCCGACGGACGCGCCCCGGCTGCCGACGGCCGAGGAGGTACGGGACCATCCGGAGCCCTTCGGCACGCTGATGCTGGAGCTGCCGCTGCGGGACGCGGGCTTCGTGCTGCCGTCCTGGGAGGAGCTGACCGCGACCGTCGAGGCGGCCCGGGAGCGGGACGCGGTGGTCCACTTCGACGGTGCCCGGCTGTGGGAGTGCCCGACGCACTTCGGGCGCCCGCTCGCGGAGATCGCCGGGCTCGCGGACAGCGTGTACGTGTCGTTCTACAAGTCCCTCGGCGGGATGTCCGGGGCCGTGCTGGCCGGGCCCGAGGAGCTGGTGGCGGAGGCCAGGGTCTGGCTCCACCGGTACGGGGGCCTGGTCTTCCAGCAGTACCCGACCGTGCTCTCGGCGCTGCGCGGCCTGGACACCGAGCTGCCCCGGCTGCCCTCGTACGTGGCCCACGCGCGCGTGGTCGCGGAGGCGCTGCGCGAGGCGCTCGCGGAGAAGGACGGTCCCGGCTGGTTCCGGGTCCATCCGGAGGTGCCGCACACCCACCAGTTCCAGGTGTGGCTGCCGTACGAGCCGGACGTCCTGACGGCGGCGGCGCTCGCGCTGACCGAGCGGACCGGTGCCTGTCTCTTCCGCCGCTGGTTCGCGCCGGGCGCGGGCGGCCCGCCGGGGACGGCCGTCACCGAGGTGACGGTGGCCGAGGGAGGCCTGGAGTGGACGGCCGAGGACGTCAGGAAGGCCGTACGCGACTTCCTGGCGCTCGTGGACGGCTGAGCTCCCGGGCCGGGCCCCCGGGGGGCGGGTGCGGGTGCGGGTGCGGGTGCGTACGAGCCTCCCGACGACCGGGGGCCTGCCCCCCGGGGCGTACACGCCCTCCGGGCGGCCGGGGTCACGGCCACGGCCACGGCCACGGGCGGGGCCACAGCCACGGGCGGGGCCACGGGCGGGGTCGCGGCCGGGCGCCGACCGGGAGCCGTAACCCGCCCGGCCGCCGAGCCCACGGCCGGAAGCCGTACCCGTACGACCGCCGGAGCTGGGTCAGGGACTCCGTACGGGCTCTGCCGGCGGCCCGAGGCCCCGGTCAGGACAGCCCGAGACCCCGGTCAAGGGCGGCCCGTGGGGCCGCCCCGCGGGCGGCGGAGGCCGAGGCGGGACAGGAGGGCGGCGAGGGCCGTGCCGAGGGGGCCGGTCGCGGGGCGGCCGGCGAGCACGCGCGCGAAGCGGCGTCGGTCGCGGAGGGCCCGGAGCACGGCCAGGTCGTGGGTGCCGGGGGCGGGCGGCGCGGGCTCGCCCCGCCGCACGGCCCGGTAGCTGTCGAAGAGGTGCTGCTGCAGCGCGTCCATGGGCTCACCCTGGGCCCGCCCCGGCCCGCCCCGCGCGCCGATTGACGGCCCTCGTCAATCGGCGCGACGGCCGCCCGGGGACATCCCGCACCATGGGGGGCGTGAGCGTGACCATCGACATCACCGGCGTGCCGCCCGAGCGGATCGCCTTCAGCCCCTCGCCGCTGGCCGAGCTCGGCAACGCCGTCCACGTCCTCGCCGAACCGGGCCACCACCCCGCCCACCACGCGTGGGCGACGGCGACCAACGCCGCGCTCGAACCCGGCCTCGCGGACCGCCTCCTGGAAGCCGACTTCATGTGGCGGTCGACCCGCTCGGACTTCCTGCTGCCCGCCCGGCCGCGCGAGACCCTGGCCGAGGAGCTCGACGACCTCGACCGCATCGACGACGAGACCTTCGTCGGCTCCGCCCTGGAGATCTCCTGCAGCCCCCGCTACGCCCGGGGCGGCATCCCGTCGCCGCTGGTCGACGAGGGGTCCCGGCGGCGCGCCCTGGACCTGGCCGCCGCGCGCGGCCCGCGCCAGGCCGCGTTCGCGGAGCGGATGATCTCCGCCCCCACCGCCACGCGCGCGTGGCTCCGGCGGCTCCTGGAGGACTGCGACCAGGCCTTCTTCGCCGACACCTGGCGGCGGGTCCGGGTGCAGCTCGCCGCCGACGCCCGCCACAAGACGGAGCTGATGCGCCGCAAGGGCCTGGCCGACGCCCTCGCGGACGCCTCCCGGGCGCTGTGCCTGGAGGAGGACCACGAGGGCACCCGGATCGTGGTCGACAAGCTGGTCGAGGCCCGGACGGAGGCCAGGGCCGGAGCCCTGACCCTGGTGCCCAGCGCCTTCGGCCGGCCCCACCTCATCGCCCTCTACACGCCCGGCTGGCAGCCGGTGATCATGTATCCGGCGGCCAGCCGCGAGGTCGGCGGCCTGGAGTCCGTCGGCACCGTGGGGCTCCGCCTCGAAGCGCTCGCCCACCCGGTGCGGATGCGGATGTGCCGGAGCCTGGCGCGCGGCCCGTACTCGACGAGCGAGCTGGCGGACACCCACGG
This sequence comes from Streptomyces sp. NPDC047974, assembly GCF_040653375.1. Taxonomy (NCBI): domain Bacteria; kingdom Bacillati; phylum Actinomycetota; class Actinomycetes; order Kitasatosporales; family Streptomycetaceae; genus Streptomyces; species Streptomyces sp. NPDC047974. The sequence continues at coordinate 93,161 of NZ_JBEZNU010000021.1, read as the reverse complement.
CATCACCGCTCCCGAGGTCTCCCGCCACCTGGCCGTCCTGCGCAAGGCCGGCCTGCTCACCACCCGCCGCCGGGGCCGCTACGTCCTGCACCAGCTCGACTTCTCCGTCGTCGCCCGCCTGGGCAGCGACTTCCTGGAGTCGGTGCTGCGCTGAGCCGCCGCCGCGCCGGGGCTCCGCGCGTTCAGCCCTTGGCGCCGCCCGCGCGGACCAGGCCCGTCTCGTACGCGAGGACGACGACCTGGACGCGGTCGCGCAGGCCCAGTTTGGTGAGGATGCGGCCCACGTGGGTCTTGACCGTCGCCTCCGACAGGACGAGCCGGGCGGCGATCTCGCCGTTGGACAGGCCCTGGGCGACCAGGAGCATGACCTCGCGCTCGCGCTCGGTCAGCTTCTCCACCTCGCGGTGCTCGGGCTCGCGGCCGGAGGACGGCAGCATCGGGGAGAAGCGGTCCAGGAGCCGGCGGGTGGTCGAGGGGGCGACGACGGCGTCGCCGCTGTGCACCGAGCGGATCGCGCCCAGCAGCTCGGCCGGCGGCACGTCCTTCAGCATGAAGCCGCTCGCACCCGCCTTCAGGCCGGAGAAGGCGTACTCGTCGAGGTCGAAGGTGGTCAGGATGAGCACCTTCGGGGCGTCGGGCACCGCGCAGATCCGCCGGGTCGCCTCGACCCCGTCGAGGCGCGGCATCCGGACGTCCATGAGGACGACGTCGACCTCGGTGGTCCGCAGCACCTCCAGGGCCTCCGCGCCGTCGCCCGCCTCGGCCACGACCTCCATGTCCGGCTGGGCGGCGAGCACCATGCGGAAACCGGTGCGCAGCAGCACCTGGTCGTCGACGAGCATCACGCGGATGGACATGGGGTTCCTTCGGTGGGTGAGGACGGAACGGGACTCGCGGACTCTCCGTGCACGAGCTTCCAATGCGCGGACTCTCCGTGCGCGGACTCTCCGTGCGCGGACTCTCCGTGCGCGGACTCTCCGTGCGCGGACTCTCCGTGCGCGGACTCTCAGTGTGCGGGCTTGAGCGGCAGCAGGACGCTGATCCGGAAACCGCCGCCGGGGCGCGGCCCCGCGTCCAGGGTGCCGCCCACCATGCCGACCCGTTCCCGCATGCCGATGAGACCGTGACCGCGCCCGTCGGCGCCGCCGTCCTCGTACATCTCCTGGGGCGCGCCCCGGCCGTCGTCCTCGACGAGCAGGCCGAGGCCGTCGTCGAAGTAGACGAGCCGGACGCTGGCGCCGGCGTCGGGGCCGCCGTGCTTGCGGGTGTTGGTGAGGGCTTCCTGGACGATCCGGTAGGCGGTCAGGCCGACGCCGGTGGGCAGCTCGCGCGGGGTGCCCTCGACGGCGAGGTCGACGGTGAGCCCGGCGCCCCGCACCTGCTCGACGAGCTCCTCGATCTGCTCCACGTCGGGCTGCGGCACGTACTCCCCCGCCTCCTGGTGCTCGCCGGTGCGCAGGATGCCGAGGAGGCGGCGCATCTCGGCGAGCGCCTGCCGGCCGGTGGTGGAGATGGTCTCCAGGGCCTGCTTGGCGGTCTCCGGGGAGGAGTCCATGACGTAGGCGGCGCCGTCGGCCTGCACCACCATCACCGACACGTTGTGCGCGACGACGTCGTGGAGCTCGCGGGCGATCCGGGCCCGCTCGGCGGCCACCGCGACCTTGGCCTGCGCCTCCCGCTCCCGTTCGAGCCGGGCGGCCTTCTCCTCCAGCTGGGCGAAGTAGGCGCGGCGGGTGCGCAGCGAGTCGCCGAGGACCCAGGCGAGGGCGAACGGCACGGCCATGATCACCGTGAAGAAGACCCGGGCGGGGACCGAGACCGTCTCCTCCAGCGGCCACCTCAGCTGGGACAGCGGGGCGGCGCACAGTCCGCCGACGAGCGCGAGCCGGGAGGCCCAGCGGGGGCCGTCGTGCGCGGCGACGGTGAAGATGATGACGAGCATGGCGAAGTCCGCCATGAAGGTCTGGATGTCGAGGACCAGCTGGACGACGCCGAGGGCGACGGCCAGGACCAGCATCTTCTCGGGTGCCCGCCGCCGCAGGGCGACGACCAGGGAGAAGAGCGTGGCGACCGCCCCGTAGCCGACGGCGTGGTCGAGGGCCGGGGTCATCGACCCGATCCACAGCCCGGAGAACCCGAGGAGGACGACGGCCCAGAAGACGTCGACGCCCGTCGGGTGGCTGCGGATGAAGTCGTAGAGGCGCTGCACGTAACCCAGAGTAGGGAAAGCCCGGGGGCCGGGGATCAACCGAGCGGTCGATCCTTGCGGCGGGACCCGTACACCCCGGGGTGGAGACTGGGGCGCGTGACGGATGACGGGACGGACGGGGTGACGGGCGGAGCGACGGGCGCGACGGCACGGCCGCGGGACGGCCGGGAGCCGGGTGGCCGGGAGTGGGGCGGCCGGGAGTGGCGGGGCTGGCGGGAGGCCACCGAGGAGGCGCTGTACGGCCCCGGGGGCTTCTTCCTGCGCCCCGAGGGCCCCGCGGGCCACTTCCGCACCTCGGTGCACGCCTCGCCGCTCTTCGCGGCGGCGGTGGCCCGACTGCTCGTCGCGACGGCGGAGGAGCTGGGGAGCGACGAGGTCGACGTGGTGGACGTGGGCGCGGGCCGGGGCGAGCTGCTGGCCGGGGTGCTGGCGGCGGTCCCGGAGGGGCTGCGGGTGCGGGCGTACGCGGTGGAGCGGGCCGCCCGGCCGGACGGGCTGCACGCGCGCGTGGAGTGGACCGACCGGCTTCCCGAGGGCGTGCGGGGACTGCTCTTCGCGAACGAGTGGCTGGACAACGTGCCGGTGGACGTCGCCGAGGTGGGCGAGGACGGCACCGTCCGGTACGTGGAGGTCCGCGCCGACGGCACGGAGCGGCTCGGCGCCCCGGTCACGGGTCCGGACGCGCGGTGGCTGGCCCGCTGGTGGCCGCTGGCCGAGCCGGGCGGGCGGGCCGAGATCGGCCGGCCCCGGGACGAGGCGTGGGCGGCGGCGGTCGGCTCGCTGGCGGCGGGCCTGGCGGTGGCCGTGGACTACGGGCATGTACGGGACTCCCGGCCGCCCTTCGGCACGCTGACCGGCTTCCGGGCGGGCCGGGAGGTCGCGCCGGTCCCGGACGGCACCGGCGACCTGACCTCCCACGTGGCCCTGGACGCCTGCGCGGCGGCGGTCCACGCGCGCGTGCCGGCGGAGCTGACGACCCAGCGGGAGGCGCTGCGCGGCCTCGGGGTCACCGGCGCCCGCCCGCCCCTCGCGCTCGCCTCGACGGACCCGGCGGCGTACGTGCGGGCGCTGTCCGGTGCCGGTGAGGCGGCCGAACTGACCGCGCGGGGCGGCCTGGGCGACTTCCTGTGGCTGAGCCAGCGGGTGTGATCCGCCGGTGTGAGCCGCCGGTGTGATCCGTCGCTGTGAGCCGTCGCTGTGAGCCCCCCCAGGGCTCCGGGGTTTCCCCAGGGGCGGGGTTGTCCACAGGCTGGGGCCCTGGCCCGTCGGCGGGCCGTGCGGCGGGGGATACTGTCCGGCATGACGGAGACCACGGTCGGCATCGGCGGCGCGGCGGAGAGCACCGACATGGTGCTGAACATCGGCCCGCAGCACCCCTCCACGCACGGCGTGCTCCGGCTGCGGCTGGTGCTCGACGGCGAGGTGATCCGGCACGCCGAGCCCGTCGTCGGCTACATGCACCGGGGTGCCGAGAAGCTCTTCGAGGCGCGCGACTACCGCCAGATCGTCATGCTGGCCAACCGCCACGACTGGCTGTCCGCCTTCTCCAACGAGCTGGGCGTCGTGATGGGCGTCGAGCGGATGCTCGGCATGGAGGTGCCGGAGCGGGCGGTCTGGCTGCGGACGCTGCTCGCGGAGCTGAACCGGGTCCTGAACCATCTGATGTTCCTGGGGTCCTATCCGCTGGAGCTGGGCGGGATCACGCCCGTCTTCCACGCCTTCCGGGAGCGCGAGGAGCTCCAGACGGTGATGGAGGAGGTCTCGGGCGGCCGGATGCACTACATGTTCAACCGGGTCGGCGGCCTCAAGGAGGACCTGCCGGCGGGCTGGCTCGGCCGGGCGCGGCAGGCGGTCGCGGACGTGCGGTCGCGGATGGACGTCTACGACCGGCTGGTCCTCGGGAACGAGATCTTCCGGGCCCGCACGCGCGGGGTCGGCGTCCTGGCCCCCGAGACCGTGCACGCCTTCGGGGTGTCCGGGCCGATCGCCCGCGCCTCCGGCGTCGACTTCGACCTGCGGCGCGACGAGCCCTACCTGGCCTACGGGGAGCTCCAGGACACCCTGCGGGTCGTGGTCCGCCAGGAGGGCGACTGCCTGGCCCGCTTCGAGTGCCTCCTCGACCAGACCCACAACTCCCTGGAGCTGGCGGACGCCTGTCTGGACCGGCTCGCCGAGCTGCCGCAGGGGCCGGTCAACCAGCGGCTGCCGAAGGTCCTGAAGGCGCCGGAGGGGCACACGTACGCCTGGACCGAGAACCCCCTGGGGCTGAACGGCTACTACCTGGTGTCGAAGGGCGAGAAGACCCCGTACCGGCTGAAGCTGCGCTCGGCCTCGTACAACAACATCCAGGCGCTGGTGGAGCTGCTGCCGGGGACGCTGGTCGCGGACATGGTCGCGATCCTGGGGTCGTTCTTCTTCGTCGTCGGCGACATCGACAAGTGACCGGCCGGGGCGCTCAGCCCTGGCGCATCACCACGTAGTCGCGTTCCTCCCGGCCGGGGCGGCGGCGGTCGACGACCCTCCAGCCCCAGCGGGCGTACCGGTCCGTCAGCTCCGGCACGTCGAGGGTCATCAGCAGGGCGGGCCCGGCCTCGGCGATCACCAGCAGGGCGTCGTGGAGGGCCCGGCCGAGGCCGCGGCCCTGGTGGGCGGGGGCGACGAGGAGTTCGGCGAGCTCGAAGGCGGGCTCCGCCCCGGAGAGGGCCGTGCCGGTCCAGCCGGCGGCGAGGCCGAGGAGTTCCCCGTCGGGGCCGAGGGCCGTCACCGCGTGGAAGCCGTCGCCGCGGGCGGCCGACTCCAGGAGCCGGTCCGCGGTCCGTACGGCGCCGAGCGGGGTGTCGTGCCAGGGGGCGCCGGCGAAGGCCTGGGCGCACAGGGCGATCAGCTCGTCGCGGCGGGCCGGGACCTCCTCCGGGCGGAGGAGGCCGAGGCGGTGGGTCACTGGTTGACGGCGCCGCGCAGCTCGGCGAGATCGAGCTGCTCGGTCTCGTCGTGCGCGGTCAGGTCGATGACCTGACCGATCGGTCCGGCGGCGGAGGGGCGGGGCGCCACGGGCTCCTCCTCGGCGGGAGCCTCCCCGGCCGGCGCCTCGTCGGCGCGGTCCGGGCGGGGGCCGACGGCGGCCGAGGCCGGGACCGGGGTGAGGGCGGGGCCCTGCGCCGGGAGGGCGGCGGCCGCGCGGGCCTCCTCCAGGACCTCCTCGCCCACCACGTCGGCGAGGTCGGTGTCCTGGACGGCCTCGATGGCCGCCTTGTGCGTGCCGGTCTGCGGGCCGGCCTGCGTGCCGAAGAAGTCGAAGCCGCCCTCGGTGCGCGGGGCGGGCCGGCGGGCCGCGTACGGGGCGATCGCGCTGGCCGCCGGGACGGCCGGGCTCCGGTCCGGGGCCGCCGGGGGCAGGGCCTTCGCGGTGGCGGCGGGGGCGAGCGCCGCCGGGGCGTCCTGGCCCGCCGGGTGGGTGTGCTCGGCGGCGTGCCGGCCGCGCGGCTCCTCGGTCTGCGCGGCGCGCTCGGCGAGGTCGCGGGCGCGGGCCGCCTCGGCGGTGCGGCGGGCCTGCTGGGCGGCGGCGTTGCGCGGCAGGTCGCGCAGGGCCTGGGCGGCGCGGCGGTACGCCTCCGGGGTGGGCGTCGACCCGGCGGCGGGCAGTTCCTTGGGGGCCTCGGCGTTCGCCTGGGCCAGGACGCGACGGCCTTCGAGGGCGCTGGCGCGCTCGGTCTCGGCGGTCGCGTAGCGGCGCAGCAGGTCGGCGTGCTCGCCGCGCAGCCCGGCCAGTTCGACGCGCTTGGCGCGGAGCTTGGCGTCGAGGCGGATGCGCAGGGCGCGGGACTCCTCCAGGTCCGCCTCCAGTTCGGCGAGGCGCTCCTCGGCCTTCCACTGGTCGGCGGTGCGGGCGCGGGTCAGCTCGGCGACCTGGCGGCCGGCGCTGCGGTCCCAGCCGCGCATGAGGACGGCACCGGTGACGGCGGCGGCCGACGCCGCCACGGCGAGCAGCCGCACGACCACGAGTTCCCCGGGGATCCAGGCCGCCGCGGCGCAGACGACCGCGGCGCCGGCGACCGCGGAGGGCGGCATCAGCTTGTGCAGAGGCGGGGAATGGCGGTGGCGTCCACGTGGCATGGCCTGAAATTTACCGTGCGTAGGCGCGGCGTGGGGGGTCGGCCCGGCAATCATTTGGCCACTTCTCGACAACGGAATCGGGCAGACCTCGTTCCGCTTCCGCTTCGGGCCGACTTCCCCTCTCCGGCGGCTACTTGCCGACCAGCCCCTTCTCCTTCAGATAGGCGGCGGCGACGTCCTCCGGCTTCGCCCGCTCGGCGTCGACCTTGCGGTTGAGTTCGGCGAGATCCACGGTGGTCAGCACCTTGGTGAGCTTGTCGAGGGCGGCGGCGACCTCGGGCGCGCCGGCCTCCTTGGCGTTCACCACCGGCAGCACGTTGTCCGCGTTCTGCAGGTGCTTGTCGTCCTCCAGGAACACCAGGCCGAAGCCCTCGATCGTGGCGTCCGTGGTGGTGGTGAGGACCAGCTGGTCCACGCCGTCCTTGACGGCCTGCTTGGCCTGCGGGGTGCCGACGCCCTTGGGGTCGACGCCGGTCACGTCGATGCCGTAGGTCTTCTTCAGACCGGGGGCGCAGAAGGGACGGACCGCGCATTCGTCGCCCGCCGCGATCTTCACCTTCAGCTTCGCCGCGCCGAGATCCGAAAGGGTCTTCAGCTTGTTCTTCTCGGCGAATTCCTTCGACACCGCGAAGGCGTTCTGGTCGACCGCCCCGCCGACTTCCAGGACCTTCAGTCCGCGCGGCTCCGCGAGCTTCCGCAGCGCGTCCACGGTGGCCTTCGCGTCACCGGAGGCGACCGGCTTCTCCTCGGGCGCCTTCGGGCCGTTCGCCTTCGCGTTGAGGAATTCCGCGAGCGTCGCCGCGTATTCCGGTACGACGTCGATCTCGCCCTTCTCCAGGGCGGGCTCGTACAGCTCGCGGTTCTTCACGGTGGTGACCGAGGCCGAGTAGCCGGCGTCGCGCAGCAGCTGCGCGTACAGCTCGGCGAGCACCTTCGACTCGGTGAAGGCGGCGGCGCCGACCACCAGGGTGCCCTTGTCGCCGCCGGAGCCGCCGGAGCTCGTCTCCTTGCCCTTCTCCAGGCTGTCGCCGCCGCACGCGGTGAGCGAGACGGCCAGCACGGCGGCACCAAGCAGCGCGCCGGTGGCGCGCGAGATCCTGTTCACGTCTTTCCGTCCTTCTCTTTACGGTGTACCGAATACGTCAAGTCCGAGGCGGCCGGGGCACCAGGAGCCGGTCCACGCCGACCAGCACCCCCTCCACCACGAGCGCGAGGAGCGCCACCAGGACGGCGCCCGCGACCACCTGCGCGGTGTCGTACAGCGCGAAGCCCGCGGTGATGATCCGGCCGAGGCCGCCCTGGCCGACCATGGCGGCGATCGTCGCGGTGGCGACCACCTGCACGGCGGCGGAGCGTACCCCCGTCATGACCACCGGGGCCGCCAGCGGCAGCTCGACCCGCCCGAAGACCTGGGCGCCCGTCATCCCCATGCCCCGGGCCGCCCGGACGGCCGACCGGTCGACCTCGCGCACGCCCACGTACGCGTTGGTCAGCAGCGGCGGTATCGCGAAGAGGACCAGCGCGGTCACGGTCGGCACATAGCCCGCGTTCCGCAGCGGGGAGACCATGAAGAGGGCGAGGACCGCGAAGACCGGGACCGCCCGCCCCACGTTCGACACGTTCACCGCGAGGGCGCCGCCCCGCCCGAGGTGGCCGAGCCAGAGTCCCAGCGGCAGCGCGACCGCGCCGGCGATCAGCAGCGCCAGCCCGCTCACGTACACGTGCTCGGCGAGGCGCGCCGCGATGCCCTCCTCGCCGGTCCAGTGCGCGCCGGTGGTGAGCCAGGTCCACGCGTCCGTCACGACCCCCACCTCACTCACCCCCCGGCGCGCCCTGGGCCCTCGACCAGGGCGTGAGCAGCCGCTGGACGCCCAGGAGCAGGAGGTCGGCGGCGACCGCGAGCAGCACGCAGAGCACGGAGGCGGCGAGCACCTGCGCCTTGAAGAAGGTGGGCAGGGCGTCCTCGATGAGATTGCCGAGGCCGCCGCGGCCGACGACCGAGCCGATGGTGGTGAGCGCGATGGTGGAGACCGTGGCCATCCGGACGCCGGCCATCAGGACCGGCAGCGCGAGCGGCAGTTCGACCTGACAGAGCAGCCGCCAGGGACCGAAGCCGAGGCCCCGGGCGGCCTCCCGGGTCTCGGCCGGCACGGCTTCGAGTCCGGCCAGCGCGTTCCGCACCAGGATCGTCAGGGCGTACAGCACGAGACCGGTGACGACGAGCGCGGAGGAGAGCCCGAAGACGGGCAGCAGCAGCGAGAACATGGCGAGCGACGGCACCGTGTAGAGCAGGGTGGTGAGCCCGAGGACGGGGGTGGCCAGGCGCGGGCGGGCCCGGACCAGGAGGGCCAGCGGCACGGCGACGAGCAGCGCGATGGCCACGGAGGCGGCGGTGAGGCCGATGTGCTGGACCAGGGCGTCGGTCAGCTCCTCGCGGCGGGTGCGCAGATACTCCCCGCAGATCCAGTCGTTGGCGACCAGACAGTTCGGTGCGCTCATCCGGACCTCCCCCAGGCCGCCGCCACTAGAACGTGTGTCTGACGACGACCCTAACCCGCCCCACCCGCGAAACGGCCGGTCCACGGCCCTGTGGCGCCCATCCGCCACCTCGCCGCAACACCTCCTTCACACACGCCGGATGACGAGGGGACACAATGGGCCCATGATCCGGTTCGAACAGGTGACCAAGCGCTATCCGGACGGCACCACCGCGGTCGACGACCTCTCCTTCGAGGTCGCCGAAGGTGAGCTCGTCACGCTCGTGGGCCCCTCGGGCTGCGGCAAGACGACCACGATGATGATGGTGAACCGGCTGGTCGAGCCGACCGCCGGCCGCGTCCTCGTCGACGGCCACGACATCGCCGGGGTGGACCCCGTAGCCCTCCGCCGCAAGATCGGCTACGTCATCCAGCAGGTCGGGCTCTTCCCCCACCGCACGGTCCTCGACAACACCGCGACCGTCCCCGCCCTCCTCGGCTGGAAGAAGGCCGCCGCACGCGCGCGTGCCGCCGAACTCCTCGAACTCGTCGGCCTCGACCCCGCCGTCCACGGCACCCGCTACCCCGCGCAGCTCTCCGGCGGACAGCGCCAGCGCGTCGGCGTGGCCCGCGCGCTCGCCGCCGACCCGCCGGTCCTCCTCATGGACGAGCCCTTCGGCGCCGTCGACCCCGTCGTCCGCGAACGGCTCCAGAACGAGTTCCTCGCCCTCCAGGCCACCGTCCGCAAGACCGTCCTCCTCGTCACCCACGACATCGAGGAGGCCGTCCGGATGGGCGACCGCATGGCCGTCTACGGACAGGGCCGCATCGAGCAGTTCGACACCCCGGCCACCGTCCTCGCCTCCCCCGCCACCCCGTACGTGGCCGACTTCGTCGGCGGCGACCGCGCCCTCAAGCGCCTCGCCGTCACCCCCGTCACCGCCGAGGACCTCGACCCGCTGCCCGCCGGCGCACCCGCACCGGACGCGGCACCCGCGCCCCGATCCGTACCCCTCGGAGGCACCCTCAAGGAGGCGCTCGCCCTGCTCCTCCAGGACGACTCCGGCCACCTGACCGTCACCGGCACCGACGGACGGCCGCTCGGCACCCTCACCCCCGCCGGAGTGCACCGGGCCCTGCGCCGCGCGGGCTGAGCCGCGCGGCGGGGACCCTCCGCGGAGCTCAGTCCGCCCGCAGCTTCCCGCTCATCCACACCAGGCCGGGCGGGATCTCCCGCTTCCACGTGGTGAAGTTGTGCCCGCCGCTCTCCAGCGTGATCGAGGAGACCCGCGCCGGGCTCTTCACCTTGCGGACGAACTCCCGGGTCCCCTTCAGGTTCCCCTCGCCCTGCCGCGACGTCGTCACCAGGAACGACGACGCCGGCTGCGGCCGGTGGTCCAGGCTCCACAGCAGGTCCGACCGGCGCCGCAGCTCCCGGTCCCCGTGGAACAGGTCACCGGTCGTCACGTCCTCCGCCGCCCGGTAGTACGCCGAGAACCCCGCCCCCGCCACGAACCGGTCCGGGTGGTGCAGCGCGATCTTCAGCGCGCAGTAACCCCCCGTCGAGTTCCCCATGAACCCCCAGTTCCGCGGCTTCGACCCCACCCGGTACGACTCCGAGACCGCCCGCGGCAGATCCTCCGCGAAGAAGGTCTCCGTCTTCGGGCCGCCCGGCACGTCCACGCACTCGGTGTCCCGCGGCGGCGCCACCGTCGGCCGCAGCATCACCAAAACCATCGGCTGCATCCGCCCCTCCTTCGCCTGGAGGTACGCCGTCCGGGGGTACTTCAGCCCCTTGATCAGGTTCTCCGCCGTGCCCGGATACCCCGTCAGCACCACCGCCGCCGGGAACGACCGCTTCGCGTACCGCTCCTGGAAGTACTCCGGCGGCAGGTAGACGAAGGCCGGCGAGGTGATCCCCGACCGGTCGCCCCGCACCACCACCTCCTGGATCTGCCCGCCCACCGACGGCCGCGCCCCGCCCGGCACGTCCACGGCCCGCGTCCCCACCACCCGGACGTCCTTCGCCGCGGCGCCGTGGTCGACGACCACCCCCATCTCCTGCTCCTGGCCGAACAGATCGGCCCAGGAGCCGTAGAAGAGGAAGGAGCGGTTCGCCGCCAGCCCCACCGCCGCGAACAGCGCCAGCTGCGTCGCGAACAGCAGCCCCACCCTGCCGAACACCGGCCGCCACCCCCGGCGTGCCAGCCGCGGCCACAGCACCACCGTGACCGCGAACAGCGCGAGGGCCACCGCCACCGCCGTGACCAGCGCCCCGCCACTCGTGAGACCCATCAGACGTCCGCACCTTCCCGAGTACGACTTCCCGGACGTCCCGACGACTTCCTGAGAATTTCCTGTGCCCGAATGAACCCGCCCCCGCGCAGCCCCGTCCTAAGGAGCGCCCCGAACAGGGCCGAAAACGACCACGGAAGCACGGGAAGCGCAGGAAGCGATGTCTGTCACGGTAGATGGGGACAAAACATCATCGGTTCCGGTTCGGGTCCGCCGAATTCTCCGCGGCCCACGACCGGAACGGGTCCCCTCCCTCATCGGCACGGCCTGCACCCTCGTCGGACTCCTCGACATCGCCGCCGGAGTCTTCCCCCGCTTCCGCGCCAGCCGCGTCCACGCCCTCGCCGAAGTCCTCCCCGGCACCCTCGGCCCCCTCTCCGCCGCCGTCTCGCTCTCCGCCGGCGTCCTCCTGCTCCTCCTCGCCCACGGCCTCAAACGCCACAAACGCCGCGCCTGGCGAGCCGTCGTCCTCCTCCTGCCGCTCGGCGCCGTCGCCCAGTTCGTCTGGCGCCACTCCGTCCTCGGCTCCCTGCTCTCCCTCACCCTGCTCGCCCTGCTGCTGCGCCACCGCGACCAGTTCGCCGCCCTCCCCGACCCCCGCAGCCGCTGGCGCGCCCTCGCCAACTTCATCGTCCTGGGCGCCGGCTCCCTCGCCCTCGGCCTCGTCGTCGTCAGCGCCCACCCCCGCCGCGTCGTCGGCGACCCCAGCCTCACCGACCGCCTCGAACACGTCCTCCTCGGACTCGTCGGCGTCGAAGGCCCCGTCGCCTACACCCACGGCGTCGACTGGACCGTCGGCTACTCCCTCGGCGCCCTCGGCATGCTCACCGCCCTCACCACGCTCTACCTCGCACTCCGCCCCGAACACCCCGCCGCCCGCCTCACCGCCGACGACGAGACCCGGCTCCGCGCCCTCCTCGACCGCCACGGCGGCCGCGACTCCCTCGGCCACTTCGCCCTCCGCCACGACAAGGGCGTCGTCTTCTCCCCCAGCGGCAAGGCCGCCGTCTGCTACCGCGTCGTCTCCGGCGTCATGCTCGCCAGCGGCGACCCCATCGGCGACGTCGAGGCCTGGCCCGGCGCCATCGAACGCTTCATGGACGAGGCCCGCGCCCACTCCTGGACCCCCGCCGTCATGGGCTGCTCCGAGACCGGCGGCCAGGTCTGGACCCGCGAGACCGGACTCGACGCCCTCGAACTCGGCGACGAGGCCGTCATCGACGTCGACGCCTTCTCCCTCTCCGGCCGCGCCATGCGCAACGTCCGCCAGATGGTCAAGCGGATCGAACGCGGCGGCTACACCACCCGCGTACGCCGGGTCCGCGACCTCTCCGACGACGAACTCGACCAGGTCCGGAAAGCCGCCGCCGCCTGGCGCGGCACCGACACCGAACGCGGCTTCTCCATGGCCCTCGGCCGCATCGGCGCCCCCGGAGACGGCGACGCCGTCATAGCGACCGCCCACCTCACCGACCCCGACCGGCCCGACGGCCCCTACGGCGACCTCAAAGCCATGATCCACTTCGTGCCCTGGGGCCCCGACGGCATGTCCCTCGAACTCATGCGCCGCGACCGCTCCGCCGACCCCGGCATGAACGAACTCCTCATCGTCGCCGCCCTCCAGGCCGCCCCCGGCCTCGCCATCCGCCGCGTCTCCCTCAACTTCGCCATGTTCCGCTCCGCCCTCGCCCGCGGCGAACGCATCGGCGCCGGACCCGTCCTCCGCCTCTGGCGCGGCCTCCTCCTCTTCCTCTCCCGCTGGTTCCAGATCGAGTCCCTCTACAAGTTCAACGCCAAGTTCCAGCCCCGCTGGGAACCCCGCTTCGTCGTCTACCGCGCCGGCCGCGACCTCCCCCGCATCGGCCTCGCCGCCATGCAGGCCGAGGGCTTCCTCACCCTCGCCCTCCCCCGCCCCTTCACCCGCCGCCGCCCCGCGAAGACCCCCCGCCCCTGCGCCCACGTCGTCCCCCAGCGCACCGGCCACGAAGAGATCAGCACCGCCTGAGACCGGAGGGGTCGGCAGCGCCCGAACCGGAGGTCGGCACCGCCTGAGACCGGAGATCGACACCGCCTGACACCGCCCCCGCCCCCGCCGGGCCCTACGCTGGTCGTATGAGTACGACGATCGACCGGGGCGCTCCCCTCGGCCTCCCCGAGTGGGACCGCTGCGCGGTCATGGGCGTGGTCAACGTGACCCCGGACTCCTTCTCCGACGGCGGCCGCTGGTTCGACACCACCACCGCCGTCAAACACGGCCTCGACCTCGTCGCCCAGGGCGCCGACCTCGTCGACGTCGGCGGCGAGTCCACCCGCCCCGGCGCCACCCGCGTCGACGAGGAGGAGGAACTCCGGCGCGTCGTCCCCGTCGTCCGCGGCCTCGCCGCCGAAGGCGTCACCGTCTCCGTCGACACCATGCGGGCCTCCGTCGCCACCGCCGCCGTCCAGGCCGGAGCCACCCTCGTCAACGACGTCAGCGGCGGCCTCGCCGACCCCGGCATGGTCCCCGCCGTCGCCGCCGCCGAAGTCCCCTTCGTCGTCATGCACTGGCGCGGCTTCAGCGAGAACATGAACAGCCTCGCCGTCTACGACGACGTCGTCACCGAGGTCGTCACCGAACTCCGCACCCGGATGGAGGCCGTCGTCGACGGCGGCGTCGCCCCCGAGCGGATCGTCCTCGACCCCGGCCTCGGCTTCGCCAAACTCGCCCCCCACGACCTCGCCCTCGTCGCCCACCTCCCCGAGCTGCGCGCCCTCGGCCGCCCCCTCCTCGTCGCCGCCTCCCGCAAGCGCTTCCTCGGCCACGTCCTCACCCGCGGACCCGGCGCCACCCCGCCGCCCGCCCGCGAACGCGACGCCGCCACCGCCGCCGTCTCCGCCCTCGCCGCCCACGAGGGCGCCTGGGCCGTCCGCGTCCACGAGGTCCGCGCCACCGCCGACGCCGTCCGCGTGGCCCGCGCCGTCGAAGGAGCCCGGTGACCACCGGACGCGAAGCCGACCTCGCCGCCGTCGAAGCCGCCAACACCGCCTTCTACGCCGCGATGGAGGAAGGCGACTTCGACCGCCTCGAAGACCTCTGGCTCGACGACGGCGCCACCGGGATCTCCTGCGTCCACCCCGGCTGGCCCGTCCTCACCGGCCGCGGCGAGGTCCTCCGCTCGTACGCGCTGATCATGGCGCACACCGACTACATCCAGTTCTTCCTCACCGACGTCCGGGTCTCCCTCGCCGGCGACACCGCCCTCGTCACCTGCACCGAGAACATCCTCAGCGGCGGCCCCGCCGAGGACGGCGCCGAGCTCGGCCCCCTCGTCGGCCAGCTCGTCGTCGCCACCAACGCCTACCGCAGGACCCCCGAAGGGTGGCGGATCTGGTCCCACCACGCCTCCCCCGTCATCGCCGAAGCCGACAGCGGCACGCCCCCCGCGGCCCCCGACGACGACACCGGACCCTCCGCCTGACGGCCCCGACAGCAAGCGCTGTCGGGGCCCGCAGGTAGATTCGATGGAGGACACCCGGCCGTCCGCACCCGGCTGCGTGCCCCCTACCTACGACAGCAGGAGTGATTCGCGTGGATCGTGTCGCGCTGCGCGGCCTCAAGGCCCGAGGTCACCACGGCGTCTTCCCCAAGGAGCGCGAGGAGGGGCAGACCTTCATCGTGGACCTGGTCCTCGGCCTCGACACCCGCCCGGCGGCCGCCGACGACGACCTCACCAAGACCGTCCACTACGGCGTCGTCGCCGAGGAGGTCGTCGACGTCGTCCAGGGCGAGCCCGTGGACCTGATCGAGACCCTCGCCGAGCGCATCGCCCAGCAGTGCCTCAGCCACGCGGGCGTACAGGAGGTCGAGGTGGTCGTCCACAAGCCGGACGCCCCCATCACCGTCCCCTTCGACGACGTCACCATCACGATCACCCGGAGCCGACGATGAAACCGAGCCAGAGCGACCCCACCGTCCAGCCCGTGCCGGCCTCCGTCGTCGCGACCGTCGACGCCGCCGACACCACCCTCTCCAACCCCCGATGGGCCGTCGTCGCCCTCGGCGCCAACCTCGGCAACCGCCTGGAGAACCTCCAGGGAGCCGTCGACGCCCTCGCCGACACCCCCGGCCTCCGCGTCAAGGCCGTCTCCCCGGTCTACGAGACCGCGCCCTGGGGCGTCGAGCCCGGCAGCCAGCCCTCGTACCTCAACGCCGTCGCCGTCGTACGGACCACCCTGCCGCCCTCCTCCCTCCTGGAGCGCGCCCAGGCCGTCGAGGAGGCCTTCCACCGCGTCCGGGACGAGCGCTGGGGCGCCCGCACCCTCGACGTCGACATCGTCACCTACGCGGACGTGGTCTCCGACGACCCCGTCCTCACCCTCCCGCACCCCCGGGCCCACCAGCGCGCCTTCGTGCTGGCCCCCTGGCACGACGTGGACCCCGAGGCGCAGCTCCCCGGCCACGGCCCCGTGGCCGCCCTCCTGGCCGCCCTCGGCCACGAAGGCCTGACACCCCGCCCCGACCTGGAACTCCGTCTCCCCGAGTAATCGTTACGCTACGTGGCAGACCGCCCGCGACCACGTGAAGGACACCCGGTGAAACAACTGCGGCTCAAGGTGCTCGCCGGACTCTTCCTGGTCGCCGGCATCCTCTCCTGGGGCGGCGCCCGCCTCTGGGACTCGGTCGGCACGCTCCCCAGCGTGCCGCTCGCCGCGCCCATCGTCCTGGCCGTGATCGCGGTGGTCCTCACCGCCACCGCCCTCTCGATCCGGGTCCGCCTCAAGGCCCAGCGCGAGCGCCGCCCCGGCGCCAAGGGCGTCGAACCCCTGATGGCCGCCCGCGCGGTCGTCTTCGGCCAGGCCAGCGCCCTGGTCGCCGCCCTCGTCGCCGGCCTCTACGGCGGCGTGGGCGTCTTCCTCCTCGGCTCCCTCGACGTCCCCGCCCGCCGCGACCAGGCCCTCTACGCCGCCGCCGCGGTCGTCGCCGGCTTCGGCGTCATCGCCGCCGCCCTCTTCCTGGAACGCGTCTGCAAGCTCCCGGAGGACGACGACAAGGGCCACGCCCCCGCCGCCTGATCCCTACCAGGACGCCCGGGCCAGGTGCCCGTTCACCAGGAAGGTCGGGTACGGGGCGAGCCGGTACCCGTAGAAGGTGAAGGGCTTCGCGCCGAGCGCGGGACGGGGGCGGACCTCGTGGACCTGGACCCAGGTGGACTCGGGCGGGGCCAGGGGGTGGTTCTCGGGGGCGAAGGTGCCACGGGACTGCCAGCGCCCGGAGACGTAGAGCTCTGAGCGCACCCCCCTCTTCGAGGGGGTGAACCTGGCCCCGATGATCCGCGCCAGCTCTGCCAGGAAGGAAACATTGGCGCTCACGACCACGCGGCCGGCCCGGCCCTTCGCACAGCCGTCGCCCTCGATGTATCCGTCGAGGAAGCCCCCGAAGGTCTCGGCGTCCCGTAGGACCACGCGCGGAAAACGCTGTCGCAGATGGTGGGCGTCGCCGCCCGCATAGTGGCGCAGGGCGTCGGAGAGGAACGAGGAGACCACCCGCACACGGAAGCCCGGCAGATCCCGCCTCAGGTAGCCCGATGGACGGGTCACGGCCTCCAGCCGGGCGGGCAACCCCGTGCACGCCGTCAGCGCGGCCGCGTACCGGCTCGCGAAGCCCTCCTCGTTCACCACGAGGGAGACGTAGTTCTTGCCGACCGTGCCGTCCGCGCAGGTAGCACCTACGAAGTAGCCGAAGTCGTACCCCGGCCTGATCGTCGGCCGCTCCCGGCACAGCTTTCGCGCAGGCGTCCACGCGACCGTCGTCCCCGCCGCGTCCGCCGCATGCGTCCACCCGTCCGGCGTGAGCAGCAGCAGGTCCGGGCTGGCGAGGAAGGTCATATGGTCGGTGACCACCTCGACGGCGTGCCGCGCCTTGGCGGCGGTCACGCCGGTGACAGTGGTCTGCACGGTCCGATCGCCGTCCAGCGTCCACATGAGGTCGCCGGAGGCCACGTTCTTCGCCTGAACGCAGCCTCCGACCAGATTGACGAGCATCTTGCTCGCAAGGCCGTATCCCATGCCGCGACAGTAGGGAGCACGGCGGGCTATTCGCCCCTAACGGGACAGAATCAGAGACATGGCCTCGGCGCGGGTGGTAGCGTCGCGAAGTTGCCCGCGTACCGCCGAGGTCGTCGTCTTCGCGCCCGGCTTGCGGATGCCTCGTACCGACATGCACATGTGCTCGGCCTCGATCACCACGATCGCCCCGCGCGCCTCAAGGATGCGCATCAGCGAGTCCGCCACCTGCGTGGTGAGACGTTCCTGCACCTGCGGGCGGCGGGCGTAGACATCGACCAGGCGGGCCAGCTTGGACAGTCCCGTGATCTTGCCACTCTCCGCCGGGATGTAGCCCACGTGGGCCACACCGTGGAACGGGAGCAAGTGATGTTCACAGAAGCTAACTAGTTCAATGTCCTTCACGAGGACCATCTCATCGTGACCGAGGTCAAAAGTCGTGGTCAGAACATCCTCGGGCTCCTGCCGCATCCCCGACAAGAGTTCCCTGTATGCACGTGCAACGCGTGCAGGGGTTTGCTGCAAACCCTCGCGGTCCGGGTCCTCGCCGACCGCGATGAGGAGCTCTCGTACGGCGTTCTCGGCGCGCTTCTCGTCGAACTCGCCGATCGTGCCTTCGCCGTCCAGCGTCACCGGGTCGGTCATCTGTGCCTCGTTCCGTCTGGTCTGACATGGCGCGCAAAAAAGCCGCGCCCCCACAGGCTAGAACCTGTGGGGGCGCGGCTTCCATTCCGGGGGGGCCGGGGCTCAGGGCTCCGGGGTGTCCTCGGGGGCGATGTCGATGCCCTTGGTGGTGTCCACCGAGGCCGTGCCGTTCGCGCTGTTCGTCAGGGCCAGCTCCTTGGGGGAGAGGACCGGCGGGCGCGTGGACGGGGTGCGGCGGGCCGAACCGGTCCAGGCCGGGCGGGCCGGGCGCTTGACGATCGGGGCGAAGATCTCGGCGATCTCCTCCTTGCCCAGGGTCTCCTTCTCCAGGAGGGCCAGGACCAGGTTGTCGAGGACGTCGCGGTTCTCGACCAGGATCTCCCACGCCTCGTTGTGCGCGGTCTCGATGAGCTTCTTGACCTCTTCGTCGACCAGCGCGGCGACCTCTTCCGAGTAGTCGCGCTGGTGGGACATCTCGCGGCCGAGGAAGGGCTCGGTGTTGTCGCCGCCGAACTTGATGGCGCCGAGCCGCTCGGTCATGCCGTACTGGGTGACCATCGCGCGGGCGGTGGCCGTGGCCTTCTCGATGTCGTTCGCGGCGCCCGTGGTCGGGTCGTGGAAGACGAGCTCCTCCGCGGCGCGGCCGCCCAGCATGTAGGCGAGCTGGTCGAGCATCTCGTTGCGCGTGGTGGAGTACTTGTCCTCGTCCGGGAGGACCATCGTGTAGCCCAGGGCGCGGCCGCGGGACAGGATGGTGATCTTGTGGACGGGGTCGGCGTTCGGGGAGGCCGCCGCGACCAGGGCGTGGCCGCCCTCGTGGTACGCGGTGATCTTCTTCTCCTTGTCCGACATGATCCGGGTCCGCTTCTGCGGGCCCGCGACCACGCGGTCGATCGCCTCGTCCAGAGCCTTGTTGTCGATCAGCTTCTGGTCGCTGCGGGCGGTGAGGAGCGCGGCCTCGTTGAGGACGTTGGACAGGTCCGCGCCGGTGAAGCCGGGGGTGCGGCGGGCGACGGCGCCGAGGTCGACGTCCGGCGCGACCGGCTTGCCCTTCTGGTGGACCTTGAGGATCTCCAGGCGGCCCTGCATGTCGGGGCGGTCGACGGCGATCTGCCGGTCGAAGCGGCCCGGGCGCAGGAGGGCGGGGTCGAGGATGTCGGGGCGGTTGGTGGCGGCGATCAGGATGACGCCGCCCTTGACGTCGAAGCCGTCCATCTCGACCAGGAGCTGGTTGAGGGTCTGCTCGCGCTCGTCGTGTCCGCCGCCGAGGCCGGCGCCGCGGTGGCGGCCGACCGCGTCGATCTCGTCGACGAAGACGATGGCCGGGGCGTTCGCCTTGGCCTGCTCGAAGAGGTCGCGGACGCGGCTGGCGCCGACGCCGACGAACATCTCGACGAAGTCGGAGCCGGAGATCGAGTAGAAGGGCACCCCGGCCTCGCCGGCGACGGCGCGCGCGAGGAGCGTCTTGCCGGTTCCGGGCGGGCCGTAGAGCAGGACGCCCTTGGGGATCTTGGCGCCGACGGCCTGGAACTTGGCGGGCTCCTGGAGGAATTCCTTGATCTCGTGGAGTTCCTCGACGGCCTCGTCCGAGCCGGCGACGTCCGCGAAGGTCGTCTTGGGCGTGTCCTTGGTGATGAGCTTGGCCTTGGACTTGCCGAACTGCATGACGCGGGAGCCGCCGCCCTGCATCTGGTTCATCAGGAAGAGGAAGACGACCACGATGAGGACGAAGGGGAGGAGCGAGAGCAGGATCGAGACGAAGGGCGACTGCTTCGTCGGGGAGACGGTGTAGCCCTTCTCGATCTGTCCGGCCTCGAACTTCTCCTGCAGCTTGTCGGCGAGGTCGGCGCCCTGGGTGCCGATGTAGCTGGCCTGGACCTTGCTGCTGCCGTCGATCTTCGTGTCGCCGGTGAGCTCGATCTTGACGATCTGCTCGTCACCGGTGGTGATCTTTGCCTGCTTGACCTGGTTCTTGTCGATCGCCTGGACGACCTTGCCGGTGTCCACCGTCTTGTAGCCCTCGGACGAGCCGACGACCTGCATCAGCACGACCACGGCGAGGACGGCCAGCACGATCCACATGACCGGCCCACGGAAGTATCGCTTCACGTCCATCCATACGGAGCGAGAATCGCCCCGTCCCTCCTGCCCGTAGGTAAATGCCGCTGTTATGAGAAAAGCTGTGCGAGAAGCACGGTGTGGGAAAAGCTGTTCTTCGGACGGTACCTCAGCATCGTCGCCCGCGACCGCCTTCCCGTGGTTCAACGGGGGGAAGGCGGTGCGGGTTCCCCGCTGCGCGGGGGTTGCTCAGCCGCCGTAGACGTGCGGGGCGAGCGTGCCGACGAACGGAAGGTTCCGGTACTTCTCGGCGTAGTCGAGGCCGTAGCCGACGACGAACTCGTTGGGGATGTCGAAGCCGATCCACTTGACGTCGATGGCGACCTTGGCGGCGTCCGGCTTGCGCAGCAGGGTGCAGACCTCCAGGGAGGCCGGCTCGCGCGAGCCGAGGTTCGACAGGAGCCAGGACAGCGTCAGGCCGGAGTCGATGATGTCCTCGACGATCAGGACGTGCTTGCCCTTGATGTCGGTGTCGAGGTCCTTGAGGATGCGGACGACGCCCGAGGACTGGGTGCCGGCGCCGTAGGAGGAGACGGCCATCCAGTCCATGGTGACGGGGGTGGACAGGGCGCGTGCCAGGTCCGCCATCACCATCACGGCGCCCTTGAGGACTCCGACGATGAGCAGGTCCTTGCCCGCGTATTCCGCGTCGATCTTCGCCGCCAGCTCGGCCAGCTTGGCGTCGATCTCTTCCTTGGTGATGAGCACCGACTGGAGGTCGGTGCCCATGTCCTTCTCGTTCACCCGGGTCACTTTCGTTGCAGCGTGCGTCAGCCTTGCCGGATGACCAGTCTGCCACCCTGGCGGCGGGCTTCGACGCGACCGGGCAGGTTGATGGCGCCCTGACCGCGCCAGCCGGTGATGAGCCGGTCGAGTTCTTCGATGTGGCGGGCGAAGAGGGAGCCGGCGGGAGCGCCCTCGGCGATGACGGCGCGGCGCAGCACGCGGCGGCGTACGGCGGGGGGCAGTCCGAAGAGCTTGGCGCATTCGAGGGCGCCCGCCTCGTCGCGTACGGCGGTCTCGGCGTCGGCGGCCCAGGTGTCGAGGGCGTCGGCGTCGTCGCGGGAGAGCTGGGCCGTCCGGGCGAGGGCTTCGACGACGCCCTTGCCGAGGGCCTTCTCCAGGGCGGGGAGGCCTTCGTGGCGCAGCCGGGAGCGGGTGTAGGCCGGGTCGCTGTTGTGGGGGTCGTCCCAGACGGCGAGTTCCTGGGCGATGCAGGCCTTGCGGACGGTCTGGCGGTCGAGCTGGAGGAAGGGGCGGCGGTAGCGGCCCTGGGTCCCGGAGACGGCGGCCATGCCGGAGAGGGAGCGGATGCCGGAGCCGCGGGCGAGGCCGAGGAGGACGGTCTCGGCCTGGTCGTCGCGGGTGTGGCCGAGGAGGATCGCGGTGGCGCCGTGGCGCTCGGCGGCGGCGTCGAGGGCGGCGTAGCGGGCGTCGCGGGCGGCGGCCTCGGGTCCTCCTTCGCGTCCGACCGTGACGGAGACGGCTTCGACGGGGCCGAGGCCGAGGGCGGTCATGCGGTCGGCGACCTCGTCGGCGCGGCCGGAGGAGCCGTCCTGGAGGCCGTGGTCGACGGTGATGCCGCCGGCGCGGACGGGGAGTTTGCGGGCCTCGAAGGCGAGGGCGGAGGCGAGCGCCATGGAGTCGGCTCCGCCGGAGCAGGCGACGAGCACGAGGGGGTGCGTGTCGCGGGGGGTGGCGGGGTCGGCGGGGTGCTCGGTGAGGACGTCGTGGAGTACGCGGCGGACCGCCAGGCGTATCGCCGCGACCGCAGGATGGGGACCCATGGTTCGGTGCCCTTCGTGGATGGGGTGGGGTGCCTCGGTCGGAGTCTTAACGGTCGGAATGGGGTGTTCGGTCACTCAGAGTGCGTCGATGGTGACAGAAACGTGGCCCTTACCCGAGCATTGCACGCCTCACCCCACGCTCAGGGTCCCTCGGATGGGTGATTGGTGGCGTGTTCTGTCGTGTTTCGGTGCCGTCCGCCGCTTCCGCCCCAGGAGTCTGCCTTACGGTGCGCCCCCGCCCGGAGGTCCGCTCGGGAGTCCGCTCAGGAGTCGGCCTTGCGGTGGACCCGGGCGATCCAGTCGGCGGGGGCGGCGATCTCGCTCTTGGTGGGGAGGGTGTTGGGGGAGGTCCAGACGCGGTTGAAGCCGTCCATGCCGACCTGCTCGACGACGGCGCGGACGAAGCGCTCGCCGTCGCGGTACTGGCGGAGCTTGGCGTCGAGGCCGAGGAGCTTGCGCAGTGCGAGGTCGAGGCGGGAGGCGCCGCGGGCGCGGCGGGCCTGGAACTTCTCGCGGATCTCGGCGACGGAGGGGACGACCTGGGGTCCGACGCCGTCCATGACGTAGTCGGCGTGGCCTTCGAGGAGGGACATGACGGCGGTGAGGCGGCCGAGGATCTCGCGCTGTTCCGGGGTCTGGACGAGTTCGACGAGGGAGGGGGAGGCGTCGCCCTCCTCGGCCTCGGGGCGGCCGCCGGCGAGGCTCTGGGCGGCTTCGCGGAGGCGTTCGAGGAAGGTGCCGGGGTCGACCTCGGTGGCGGCGAGGAATGACTGGATCTCGCCCTGGAGGTGGTCGCGGAGCCAGGGGACGGCGGTGAACTGGGTGCGGTGGGTCTCCTCGTGGAGGCAGACCCAGAGGCGGAAGTCGTGGGGGGAGACGCCGAGTTCGCGTTCGACGTGGACGATGTTGGGGGCGACGAGGAGGAGCCGGCCGCCGCCTTCGGGGGCGCCGGGGAGGTCGCGGGTGACGGGGGCGAAGGTCTCGTACTGGCCGAGGATGCGGGAGGCCAGGAAGGAGAGCAGCATGCCGAGCTCGACGCCGGTGACCTTGCCGCCGACGGCGCCGAGGACGGTGCTTCCGGGGGTGGTGGTGCGGCGTTCCTGCATCTTGCCGAGGAGCGGGGTGAGGAGTTCGCGGAAGCCGGCGACGTTGGCCTTGATCCAGCCGGCGCGGTCGACGACGAGGACGGGCGTGTCGTGGGCCTCGGTGCCTTCGGGGAGCATCCGGGTGTAGGCGCGGACGTGTTCCTCGGCGGCCTTGGCGTGGCGGCGGAGCTCGGCGACGACGGCGCGGGCCTCGTCGCGTCCGACGTCGGGGCCGGGGCGGACCAGCCTGGTCGCGGTCGCCACCGCGAGGTTCCAGTCGACCATTCCGGACGTGCCTGCACCACCGATGCTCGTCATGGGTCAACGGTACGGGTTCGGGCCCGGTTCGGGTCCGGTCCGGAGGGTGGCGCCGGGGGCCGGTTCCGGTCGGTCTCGGGGGTCAGTTCTGGCCGGTGAGGGCGGCGGAGAGGCGGTCGAGGGCGGGCTGGGCCAGGTCCGGGGAGGGGGTGCGGCCGGCGAGGAACGCGAAGGCGAGGAGGCGGCCTTCGGCGGTGACCACGGTGCCGGCGAGGGTGTTGACCCCGGTGAGGGTGCCGGTCTTGGCGCGGACGAGGCCGGCGCCGGCGGGGGCCTGGCCGTAGCGGCCGGCGAGGGTGCCGGTGAAGCCGCCGACGGGGAGGCCGGTGAGGAGCGGGCGCAGTCCGGGGTCTCCCGCGGCGCGGGAGAGGAGGGTGGTGAGGAAGAGGGCGGAGACGCGGTCGCGGCGGTCGAGGCCGCTGCCGTCGGCGAAGCGGGCGCCGTTGACGGGGAACGCGCGGCGGGCGAGTTCGGCGCGGACGGCCTTCTCGGCACCGGCGAAGGAGGCGGGCTGCTTGTGGGCGAGGGCGGTCTGCCGGGCGAGGGCCTCGGCGAGGTCGTTGTCGCTGTGGGTGAGGGTGCGCTCGACGAGGTCGGCGAGGGGGGCGGAGTTCGTACGGGCGAGGGGGGCGCCCTTGGGGGTGCGGCCGGGGGCGGGGGCGCCGGTGACCTCGACTCCGGCGTCGGCGAGGTGGGCGGCGAAGGCGGTGGCGGTGTCGCGTGCGGGGTCGCCGGAGCGGGGGGCGGGTCCGGTGGTGCTGTCGTCGAGGCGGCCGCCGCGGGTCATGAGGGCGGTGACGGGGGCGAGGTTCTCGTTGGGGCCGATCGGGTGGAGGACGGGTCCCCGGTAGAGGCCGGCGTCGTAGGCGAGGCGCACGGAGGTGCGGCCCCGCTTCCCGAGGGCGCGGGCGGTGTCGGCGGCGAGGGCCTTCAGGCGGGGCTCGTCGAGGGTGGGGTCGCCGCCGCCGGTGAGGGTGACGGCCTTGCCGTCGGGGGTGGCGGTGACGGTGGTGGCGATCCGGTGGTCGGCGCCGAGGGCGGAGAGGGCCGCGGCGGCGGTGGCGAGCTTGACGGTGGAGGCGGGTGTCATGGGGGTGCCGGCGCCCTCTCCGTACAGCTGTCTGCCGGTGGCGGCGTCGACGACGGAGGCGGTGCGGGCGGTGCCGAGGCCCGGGTCGGCCAGGAGGGGGACGAGGGTGCGGGCGAGGTCGGCGGGGAGGGTGCCGTCGTCCGGTCCGGCGATGCCGGTGAGGACGTCGGGGGCGCTGGGGGCGGGGGCCGGTTCCGGGCGCTGGCGGGCGGCGGGGGCGGCGGCCGGGGCGGGGGCGGCACCGGCGTGACGCTCGCCACCCGTCGCGGGGGCGGCGGCGCGGGCCCGCTCGGCCGTACGCTGGCCTCCGTCCCAGGGGCCTGCCGCGGTCGCCGCCGCGGCGGCGAGAGCCAGACCGAGCACGGCGGAGCCCGCCGTGAGCTGCCACACCCTCGGCTCCGGCATTGCTGACCAGCCCCTTTCGCGATCACGTACCTGCGTGAGAGACACTTAATCACCGCGCGCCGTCGCGAGCATTCACTTGTGTTGATTCAGGAGGAGCCACCCGTGGAGTTCGACGTTCTCATCGAGATCCCCAAGGGATCGCGGAACAAGTACGAGGTCGACCACGAGACCGGTCGTATCCGTCTGGACCGTCGCCTCTTCACGTCGACGGCGTACCCGACCGACTACGGCTACGTGGAGAACACCCTCGGCGAGGACGGCGACCCGCTCGACGCGCTGGTCATCCTCGACGAGCCCACCTTCCCGGGCTGCCTGATCAAGTGCCGCGCCATCGGCATGTTCCGCATGACGGACGAGGCCGGCGGCGACGACAAGCTGCTGTGCGTTCCGGCGACGGACCCGCGCATGGAGCACCTGCGCGACATCCACCACGTGCCGGAGTTCGACCGCCTGGAGATCCAGCACTTCTTCGAGGTCTACAAGGACCTGGAGCCGGGCAAGTCGGTCGAGGGCGCCGACTGGGTCGGCCGTGAGGAGGCCGAGGCCGAGATCGAGAAGTCGATCGCGCGCGCCAAGGAGCAGGGCGCTCACTGACGCCCGGTCCCGTGGACCTCGTGGAAGGCGGTGCACCCTTCGGGGTGTACCGCCTTTCGCGCATCCACGTTTCGTACGTCCGTTTGACGCCCATACTGGAATCCAAGATTCCCTGGGTGTGAGCGGAGAGAGCGTGGTGGCGGAGCCGGCGGGCCCCGAGGAGGCTCCGGAGGACCGGAAGCCCCTGTCGGACGAGGCGACCTCGGAGTTCGCCCTGCCCGAGGGGCTGGTTCCCGAGCCGCCACCGGAGCCGGAGGGCTCGGCGTTCGTGGTGCCGGAGGGGCTGGCCGCCGAGCCGGCGTCCCCCGAGCCGGAGGGCTCCGCGTTCGCCATGCCGTCGACCTACTCCGCCAAGGACTCCCCGGCGGCCTTCACCCCGGCGTACGGGGTCCCCCTGGCGCGGCTGCCGCACAACGCCCCGTGGCAGGACCGGATGCGGACGATGCTGCGGCTGCCGGTGGGTGACCGGCCGGTGCCGGAGGCGCCCGCGGCGAAGGACGAGACGGGGCCCTCGGTGCCGCGCGTGCTCGACCTGACGCTCCGCATCGGCGAGCTGCTGCTCGCGGGCGGGGAGGGCGCGGAGGACGTCGAGGCGGCGATGTTCGCGATCTGCCGCTCGTACGGCCTGGACCGCTGCGAGCCGACGGTGACGTTCACGCTGCTGTCGATCACCTACCAGCCGTCGCTGGTGGACGACCCGGTGACGGCGAACCGGACGGTACGCCGCCGGGGCACCGACTACACCCGTCTGGAGGCCGTCTACCAGCTGCTCGCGGACATCAACGCGCCGGCGCACGAGGTGTCGCCGGAGGAGGCCTACCGGCGTCTGGCGGAGATCCGCCGCAACCGGCACCCGTACCCGGGCTGGGTGCTGACGGCCGCGGCGGGCGTCCTCGCGGGGGCGGCCTCGACGCTGCTCGGCGGCGGGCCGTGGGTCTTCTTCGTGGCCGCGCTCGGCGCGGTGCTCGGCGACCGGCTCGCGTGGCTGTGCGCGGGGCGCGGGCTGCCGGAGTTCTACCAGTTCCTGGTGGCGGCGATGCCGCCGGCCGCAATGGGGGTGCTGCTGACGCTGCTCCACGCGGATCTGCGGCCGTCGGCGGTGATCACCGGCGGCCTGTTCGCGCTGATCCCCGGGCGGGCGCTGGTGGCGGCGGTGCAGGACGGCCTGACCGGCTTCTACATCACGGCCTCGGCGCGGCTCCTGGAGGTCGCCTACTTCTTCGTGGCGATCGTGGTGGGCGTGCTGTCGGTGCTGTACGTGGCCGTGCAGTTCGACGCCCAGCTCAATCCGGAGGGGGCGCTGAGCCCGGCCGAGCGGCCGGTGACGCAGATCGTGTCGTCGATGGTGCTGTGCGCGACCTTCGCCATCCTGTTGCAGCAGTCGCGGGGGACGGTGCTCTTCGCGACGCTGAACGGCGGGGTGGCCTGGGTGGTGTACGCGTCGATCGCGGTGACCGCGGAGGGGTCGACGGTGATGGCGACGGCGCTCGCGGCCGGCCTGGTGGGTCTCTTCGGGCAGCTGATGGCCCGCTACCACCACACGTCCTCGCTGCCGTACGTGACGGCGGCGATCGGGCCGCTGCTGCCGGGTTCGGCGACGTACTTCGGTGTCCTCGCGATCGCCCAGAACAACCTGGACCAGGGCTTCGCCTCGCTGGCGAAGGCGGCGGCCCTGGCCCTGGCGATCGCCATCGGGGTGAACCTGGGAGGCGAGCTGGCCCGCCTCTTCATGCGGGCCCCGGGCGCCGGATCCGCCCGCAGCGCGGCGAAGCGGACCCGGGGCTTCTAGCCGGTGGACTAGCGGGGGGCGTGCGGCGGCGGGTTCTGGCCGTCGTAGCCGCCCTGGCCGCCCTGGCCGTCCTGACCGCCGTAACCGGCCTGGCCGCCCTGACCCTCGTAACCGCCCTGGCCGCCCTGACCGCCCTGACCCTCGTAACCGCCCTGGCCGTCGTAGCCGCCGTAGCCGGGCTGTGCGGGCTGCTGACCGTAACCGGGCTGCTGACCGTAGCCGGGCTGCTGCTGGGCGGGCTGCTGGCCGTAGCCGTAGCCGGGCTGCTGTCGGTCGTAGGCCTGGCCGGACTGGCCGTCGTAGCCGCCCTGACCGGCGTACCCGGCCTGGTTGCCGTACCCGTAGCCGCCCTGACCGGCGTAGCCGCCGCCCTGACCGGCGTAGCCGTTGCCCTGCTCGGCGTAGCCGCCCTGGTTGCCGTAGCCGCCCTGCTCGCCGTAGCCGTTCTGGGTGCCGTAGCCGTAGCCCTGGTTCGCGTAGCCGCCCTGGTTCGCGTAGCCGTCCTGGTGGCCGTACCCGCCCTGGTGGCCGTACCCGCCCTGCTCGCCGTAGCCGGCCTGGTCGCCGGGGGGCGTCGGGTCGGCGGGGGCCGCCGGGGCGGTGGGGGGCGTGCCCTCGGCGGCGGCCCGGGCCGCCGCCTTCTTCGACTGGGAGCGGGCCTTGAGGTACTCGATCACGATCGGGACGACCGAGATGAGGACGATCGCGATGAGGATCGCCTCGATGTGCCGGTGCACGAAGTCGATCTTGCCGAGGGAGGCGCCGAGCAGGGTCACGCCCGCGCCCCACAGCACGCCGCCGATGATGTTGAAGGTGATGAAGGAGCGGTAGTTCATCCGGCTGACGCCGGCGATGATCGGCGTGAAGGTGCGGATGATCGGCACGAAGCGGGCCAGGATGAGGGACTTCGGGCCGTGCTTCTCGAAGAACTCGTGCGCCTTCTCGACGTTCTCCTGCTTGAAGAGCTTGGAGTCGGGGCGCCGGAAGAACGAGGGGCCGACCTTCCGGCCGAAGAGGTAGCCCACCTGGTCGCCGAGGATCGCCGCGGCCACGATCAGCGTGCAGACCAGCCACAGCGGGGAGTCGAGCTTGCCCGTGGTGACGAGGAGGCCGGTGGTGAAGAGCAGCGAGTCGCCGGGGAGGAAGAACCCGATGAGGAGACCGGACTCGGCGAAGACGATGGCGAGGACGCCGATCAGGCCGAAGGTCTGGATCAGGTAGTCCGGATCCAGCCAGCTCGGTCCGAGGGCAAGCGTGTTCACGGTTCCGGGCTCCTGCGGTTCGGGGTGGGGGCATGTCGCGGTGCGGGCGGGACATGCCTGCGGCGCGCCCCAAGCTATCAACGCGGAAGGGTGGGCCCCGGTTCCATCCGGTGGCCGGGGATGCGGGACGGCCGGCTTCCGGCGACCCTGGGTGACCAGGAGGTGATGGCCGATGGGCATCGAGGAGTACGGAGGCGGTCAGGGACCGCACCCCGACGTGCTGGTGGTGACGACGAACGACGTCCCAGGCTACGAGGTACGCCAGGTGATCGGCGAGGTCTTCGGATTGACGGTGCGGTCCCGGCACCTGGGCAGCCAGATCGGCGCCGGTCTGAAGTCGATGATCGGCGGCGAGCTGAAGGGCCTGACGAAGACCCTGGTGGAGACCCGCAACCAGGCGATGGACCGCCTGGTGGAGCAGGCCAGGGCGCGCGGCGCCAACGCGGTGCTGATGTTCCGCTTCGACGTGACCGAGGCGGCGGACGTCGGCACCGAGGTCTGCGCCTACGGCACCGCCGTCGTCATCGCGCCGCGGGCCTGACCCCGGGCGGTACGGCGGGCGGCGGCGGTGGGCCTCGGTGGGCCACCGCCGCCGCCGTCGGCTCCCTCCCGACGTGTCGGCCCCGCTCCTGACGTGACGTGAGGCACACGCCCACACGCCCGGCCTTTCGAGGTGTTGTGCGGCATTTGCTCACCTATGGTGGGGCGGTGGCCACCGATCATGACGCGACCGCCCCCACCGAAGCCCCGGCACGGATCCTGCTCCCGCAGGTGCTGCCCGCCCTCGCGGTGGGCGTCGGATCGGGCCTGCTCTTCCTCGGCGTCAGCACGCTCGCCGAGGAGCTCCAGTCGGTGCTCTGGGAGACCGTGCCCGACGCCCTGGACATCGGCCGGTACTCCTCGCTGTGGATGATCACCGTCCTCACCGTCACGGGTGTCGCCGTCGGCCTGGTCGTCTGGAAGGCGCCCGGGCACGCCGGGCCCGACCCGGCCTCCGAGGGGCTCGGCGGGCCGCCGCTGCCGCCCCTCGTGGTGCCCGGCCTCCTCGTCGCCTCCACCCTCGCGCTCGCCGGCGGCGTCAGCCTCGGCCCCGAGCAGCCGACGATCGCCGCCGCGATCTCCCTGGCGGCCTGGCTGGGCCTGCGGGCCGCGCCGGACGTGCCGGGCGCCTTCTGGGTCTCGCTCGCCATCGCCGGCACCTTCGGCGCCCTCTTCGGCACCCCCGTCGCCGCCGCCCTCGTCCTCTCCGAGGCGCTCACCGGGCAGCCCGGCCGGGGCTCCCTGTGGGACCGGCTCTTCGCGCCGCTCCTCGCCGCCGGCGCCGGCGCGATGACCACCCAGCTCCTCTCGGACCCCAGCTTCGCCATGGGCCTGCCGCCGCTGACCGACCCCGGCTGGGAGGACCTGCTCGCCGCCCTCGTCGTGGCCACCCTCGGCGCCCTCTTCGGCCTCCTCGGCTGCTACGCCTTCCCCCTTCTCCACCGGGCCTTCGGCCGGCTGCGGCACCCGATGCTGATGCTGCCCCTCGGCGGACTGGTCCTCGGCCTCCTCGGCGCCCTCGGCGGGCACCTGACCCTCTTCAAGGGCCTCCACGAGACGAAGGAGCTCGTCGGCTCCATCGGGGTGTACTCCTCCGGGGAGCTGGCGAAGCTGGCCGTGGTGAAGCTCGCCGCCCTGCTGGTGGCCGCCGCCTGCGGCTTCCGCGGCGGCCGGGTCTTCCCCGCGGTCTTCATCGGCGCCGCCTTCGGCCTCGTCGCCCAGGCGCTCGTCCCGGAGATCCACCCGGCGGTCGCCGTCTCCTCCGCCGTCCTCGGCGTCCTCCTCGCCACCACCCGGCAGGGGTGGGTGAGCCTCTTCATCGCCGCCGTCATCGCCTCCTCCCCCGCGATGCTCTCGCTGCTCTGCCTGGCCACCCTGCCCGCCTGGCTGGTCGTCACCGGCCGCCCGCAGCTCGAACTCGACCACCAGGGCAAGTCCCTCCGCTGAACCCCCGCCTCCGCCTGAACCCCCCGCCCCCGCCCTCCCGC
Source organism: Streptomyces sp. NPDC047974 (assembly GCF_040653375.1). Lineage (NCBI taxonomy): Bacteria > Bacillati > Actinomycetota > Actinomycetes > Kitasatosporales > Streptomycetaceae > Streptomyces > Streptomyces sp. NPDC047974. The sequence continues at coordinate 62,905 of NZ_JBEZNU010000021.1, read as the reverse complement.
CGCAGAAGGAGCCCCCGATGGCACCCCTCCACAAGGGAACCGACGTCACCGACAGCGAGCACTTCCGGCGGCTCGCCCTCAACCCCTTCTTCGGCGAGGCCGACCCCGTCGGCGGGATGACCGAGGCCCCGCCGCGGCACCGCATGCCCGAGGGGCCGCTGGCGCCGTCCAGCGCCTACCAGCTGGTCCACGACGAGCTGATGCTGGACGGCAACTCCCGGCTCAACCTCGCCACCTTCGTCACCACCTGGATGGAGCCCCAGGCCGGTGTCCTCATGGCCGAGTGCCGCGACAAGAACATGATCGACAAGGACGAGTACCCGCGCACCGCCGAGCTCGAACGCCGCTGCGTCGCCATGCTCGCCGACCTCTGGCACGCCCCCGACCCGGCCGCCGCCGTCGGCTGCTCCACCACCGGCTCCAGCGAGGCCTGCATGCTGGCCGGCATGGCGCTCAAGCGCCGCTGGGCCAAGAAGAACGCCGACCGCTATCCGGCCACCGCCCGCCCCAACCTGGTGATGGGCGTCAACGTGCAGGTCTGCTGGGAGAAGTTCTGCGACTTCTGGGAGGTCGAGGCGCGCCTCGTCCCCATGGAAGGGGACCGCTACCACCTCGACGCCGCCTCCGCCGCCGCCCTCTGCGACGAGAACACCATCGGCGTCGTCGCCGTCCTCGGCTCCACCTTCGACGGCTCCTACGAGCCCGTCGCCGAGATCTGCGCCGCCCTCGACGAGCTCCAGGCCCGCACCGGCCTCGACGTCCCCGTCCACGTCGACGGCGCCTCCGGCGCCATGGTCGCGCCCTTCCTCGACGAGGACCTGGTGTGGGACTTCCGGCTCCCCCGCGTCTCCTCGATCAACACCTCCGGCCACAAGTACGGACTCGTCTACCCCGGCGTCGGCTGGGCCCTGTGGCGCGGCGTCGAGGAACTCCCCGAGGAGCTGGTCTTCCGGGTCAACTACCTCGGCGGCGACATGCCGACCTTCGCCCTCAACTTCTCCCGCCCCGGCGCCCAGGTCGTCGCGCAGTACTACACCTTCCTCCGGCTGGGCCGGGAGGGCTACCGGGCCGTCCAGCAGACCAGCCGGGACGTCGCCCGCGGCCTCGCCGAACGCATCGAGGCCATGGGCGACTTCCGCCTCCTCACCCGCGGCGACCAGCTGCCCGTCTTCGCCTTCACCACCGCCCCCGACGTCACCTCCTTCGACGTCTTCGACGTCTCCCGTCGGCTGCGCGAACACGGCTGGCTGGTGCCCGCCTACACCTTCCCCGCCCACCGCGAGGACCTGTCCGTCCTGCGGATCGTCTGCCGCAACGGCTTCTCCGCCGACCTCGCGAGCCTCCTCGTCGAGGACCTGCACCGCCTCCTGCCCGAACTCCGCAGCCAGCCCCACCCCTTCACCCGGGACAAGGCCGCCGCGACCGCCTTCCACCACTAGGCCGTCTCTAGCCGGCGTCGTCCTCCGCGCCGCAGGCCAGCCGGAACTCCGACCAGCGGACCCCGTCGCGCGTCAGCTCGTACCGGCAGGGCGCGTGCTCCCGCAGGAGTCCGGCGCCGGTGCGGCGGACGTACGCGGTGCCGTCGTCCAGCTCCCGGAAGGTGCGGCCGCCGTCCAGGCTGAGGTGACCGGACCGCTGGGCGGCGAGTTCGACCCGGCCGCCGGGGCCCGGCACCGGCAGCCCCGCCAGGGAGCGCGGCTCCCCCTCCGGGCCGGTGGTCCACACCCGCTGCCAGCTCCCGCCCCCGTCCGCGGAGCGGTACAGCGCCCGCAGCTGATCGGGGACCTGCTCGCCGCCCGGCACCTCGCCCACCTCCGCCGCGTACACCGCGTCCGGGCCCACCACCACCGCCGTGCGCCAGGGCGGGGTGCCGGCCGGGCTCGGCAGCGGGCTCACCGACCAGCTGCGGCCCGCGTCCCGGGAGACCGCGACCGCCGGCCGCCCGGTGCCCGGCACGACGCCCGACACCCACCAGGACCCGTCCGGCTCCACGACCTCCGCCGGCCGGGGGTGCGCGCCGAGCCGTGGCTGTGCCACCAGCTCCCGCCGCCGCCCGTCCCGGGGCGAGATCACGACGAGCCGCTCCCGGTCGCACCGCTCCGGCGGCGCGCCCGGGTCCGTGGCGCACTCGGCGGTGAGCACCGCGCCCGCGGGGATGTCCGGGGTACGGCCGGCGAGGCGCGGGTCGACGCTCCGCCAGCTCCGTCCGCCGTCCCCGCTGTACCAGCCCCGCGCCGGCTCCTCGCCGCCGCCGTCCTCGACCAGCGCCCGCCCCGGGCCGAGCGTCCGCAGCCGCGCCGACACGCCGGCCGTGCCGCGCAGTTCGGGCAGCGGCGAGGCGCGCAGCTCCCACCGCTCCGCGCCCCGGTCGAGGACCGCGATCCGCTGCCGGCAGAAGCCGTTCTCGGGCATGGCCGGGTCGTTCACGCACTCGGCGAGCAGGGCGAAGCCGCTGCCGTCGGAGGCGAGTTCGAGTCCGGCGGCCCAGCCGGGCAGCCCGGCGCCGTCGCCGATCCGGGGCGGGGCGCCGAACGCGCCGTCGTCGCCGGGCCGTTCACCGCCCGGGTCCGGCTCCGGGCCTCCGGTGCAGGCGGCGAGCGTCCCGGCCAGCAGCAGTGCGGCGAGCGCGCGGAGCGGAGCCGGCGCCCGGGAAACGGGAACGCGCATCGGACCTCCCCCTGTCCCTCGGCGCCCTTCTCCTCCGGACTACCCGGATACGGACCGGAGTTCACCGCCGAGCGGCGGCGATTCCGGCCCGGCCGGGCCTCCGTCAGCGGGCCGCCGCGTTCTCCTCGGCGATCAGCGCGAAGGAGACCTTGCCGTCGAGGGACTCGCGGATCACGTCCGCGTGCCCGGCGTGCCGGGCCGTCTCCTGCACGAGGTGGAGCAGCATCCAGCGGACCGACACCCGCCCTTCCGCCGGGAACCAGGGCGCGGGCGGCAGCGGGAAGGTGTCGTCCAGGCTCGGAGCCGTACGGACGAACGCCTCGGTCTCCTCGGCCACGGCGGCCCAGAAGGCGAGGACCTCGGGGATCGTCTCGTCGCCGACGAGCCGGAAGGCCTCGCCCCAGGTCTCCTGGGTCCGCTGCCGCTCGTTCTCCTTCTGCTGGGCGAGGCGGAGCCAGTTCAGTTCCACCTCGGCCACGTGCTTGACCAGGCCGGAGAGGCTCAGCTCGCTGGCGCTGGGCCGGCTCGCCGCCTGCTCCTCGGTGAGGCCGAGGAGGGCCCGGCGGAGTGCGGCGCGCTGGGCCTCCACGAAGTTGAGGAACGCGCCGCGCTCGTCGCCGGGGGCCTCCGCGGGAACAAGAGCCACCATGATGGGTCCGCCTTCCGTCGTCTTCTCCGGGTGCGTCACCCACGGTACGGAAGGACTAGGACAGATCCGGTCCTAGAAGGGGAAGCTGCTCCGGCCGTGCTGGATGGAGATCCACTTCTGGGTGGTGAAGGCCTCGATCATCGCGTCGCCGTTGAGCCGGCCGATGCCCGAGTGCTTCTCGCCGCCGAAGGGGACGATCGGCTCGTCGTGCACGGTGCCGTCGTTGATGTGGATCATGCCGGTGTGGATGCGCTTGGCGACCCGCACGCCCCGCTCCACGTCGGCGGTGTGGACGGCGCCGCTGAGCCCGTACGGGGTGTCGTTGGCGATCCGCACGGCCTCGTCCTCGCCGTCGAAGGGCAGGATCAGGGCGACCGGGCCGAAGATCTCCTGGGAGAGGACGGGGGCGCCGGCGGGGATGCCGGTCAGCACCGACGGGGAGACGACGTTGCCCTCCACCCCGCCGCGCAGCAGCGCGGTGGCGCCGGCCGCGACGGCCTGCTCGACGGCCCCGTCGACCGACTCGGCCTGCTGGGAGTTGATGAGCGGGCCGATGTGGGTGGCGGGGTCGGCCGGGTCGCCGACGCGCAGGGTCTTCACCTTCGCCACGAACTTCTCGGTGAACTCCGCCTCCACCCGCCGGTCGACCAGGACGCGGTTGGCGGCCATGCAGACCTGGCCCTGGTGCACGAAGCGGCTGAAGACGGCGGCGTCGACGGCGTAGTCGAGGTCGGCGTCGTCGAGGACGATCAGGGCGCTGTTGCCGCCGAGTTCGAGGACGGCGTGCTTGAAGTTCCGGGCGCAGACCTCGGCCACGTGGCGGCCGACCTTGTCGGAGCCGGTGAAGGAGATGACCTTCGGGACCGGGTGGGTGAGGAGCGCGTCGCCGATCTCGGCGATGTCGGTGACGACGACGTTGAGCAGACCGGCCGGGAGGCCCGCCTCCTCCAGGATCTTCGCGACCAGGGTGCCGCCGCAGACCGGCGTGTTCTGGTGCGGCTTGAGGACGACGGCGTTGCCGAGCGCGAGCGCGGGGGCGACCGACTTGAGGGAGAGGAGGAAGGGGAAGTTGAAGGGGGAGATGACGCCGACGACGCCGACCGGGAGGCGGTAGACGCGGTTCTCCTTGCCGTCGACCGGGGACGGCAGGATGCGGCCCTCGGGGCGCAGCGCCAGCTGGACCGCCTCGCGCAGGAACTCCTTGGCGAGGTGCAGCTCGAAGGCGGCCTTCAGGCGGGTGCCGCCGAGCTCGGCGACGATCGTCTCGGCTATCTCGGCCTCGCGGTCCTCGACGATCCGCAGGGCCCGCTCGAAGACGAGGCGGCGGGCGTACGGGTTGGTCTCGGCCCAGGCGGTCTGCGCGCGCTCGGCGGCCCGGTAGGCGCGGTCCACCTCCTCGACGGTGGCCACCGTGATCGAGGCGAGCTTCTCCCCGGTGTACGGGTTGAAGTCGATGATGTCCCAGGAGCCGCTGCCCGGCTTCCACTCGCCGTCGATGAACTGGTGGGCCAGGTCGGTGAAGTGCGACATGGACGGTGAACCCCTCTGCCGGCTGCCGGTCACCCGGGCGCGCGCGGGCGCCCGGCCGCCGGGGCTACTGATGCGCCGTCATCGTACTGATGTCTCAGGAGAGTTGGAGGAGTCCACGAAGAAGATCACGACTTTCGGCCGGATCGGGACTGTCCTTCGCCAGCTTCTCCATCACCGTGGCGTACTGGGCGACCTCCTCGCGCTTGTCGAGGTAGAGGGCGCCGGTGAGCTGCTCCAGGTAGACGACGTCGGAGAGGTCGGACTCGGGGAAGCTGAGCATGGTGAAGGCACCGCTCTCGCCGGCGTGCCCGCCGAAGCTGAAGGGCATCACCTGGAGCGTGACGGCGGGGTGCTCGGAGACCTCGATGAGGTGCTTCAACTGCCCCCGCATGACGGCCCGGTCGCCGTAGGGGCGGCGGAGCGCGGCTTCGTCGAGGACGACGTGGAAGTGCGGGGCGCGCTCGGAGACGAGGACCTTCTGGCGTTCGAGGCGGAGGGCGATCCGGCGGTCGATCTCGGCGCGCGAGGCGCCCGGCATGCCCCGGGAGACGACCGCGTGGGCGTACTCCTCGGTCTGCAGCAGGCCGTGCACGAACTGCACTTCGTAGACGCGGATGAGGGAGGCGGCCGCTTCGAGCCCGATGTAGGTCTGGAACCAGCCCGGCAGGACGTCGCCGAAGCTGTGCCACCAGCCGGCGAGGTTGGCCTCGCGGGCGAGACCCAGGAGCGCGCCGCGCTCGGTCTCCTCGGTGACTCCGTAGAGAGTGAGCAGATCCTCTATGTCCCTGGCCTTGAAGCTCACCCTTCCCAACTCCATGCGGCTGATCTTGGATTCGGAGGCGCGGATCGAGTAGCCGGCGGCCTCGCGGGTGATGCCCCTCGATTCGCGCAGGCGCCTCAGCTGGGAGCCCAGCAGAATCCGTCGGACGACGCTCCCGCCCGCTCCGTTCATTTCGCCTGCGGTCACGGCTCCAGCCTTCCCTTCACGGTGACGAGCCCCCGTCCGAGCCCCGGATTCTGCCATCAAACGCTTCAGCGCGTACACATCCGATTACGGAAGGGGATGCGCAGGGGTGAGATTCGGACGGAAGGCGGCGCGCCTCTGTCAAGAAGATTTCCACAGATTCGCCACAGGGTCGGACAGGTCCGGCACCCGCCCCGCGCGTGCACGTGCATCTGCCCTTGCATCCCGTCGGCGCATTCGGAACCATGGACCCCGCGCAGCCGCGTACTCGTTCGCGTTGTCGTGTTGTCGCAATGTTTCGCAATGTTTCGCACTGCTTGCACCGTTGTCGCACCACCACCGCGATTCCCGGGAGTGCCTCGCATGGGGACGAATGGATCGACCGTGCTCGAGCCTTTACGGCAGGGTCTCCCGCCGATCGATCCCGGCGCCGTCTCCACCTCCGCCTCCTGCGCCCTTCCCGCACGGTACGAAGCCGTGCGCGGGGCACGGAAGTTCACCAGCGCCACGCTGGACAGCTGGGACCTCGCCGACCGCTTCGACGACGTGGCCCTCGTGGTCTCCGAACTCGTCACCAACGCCCTGCGGCACGCCGTCCCCGACGGCGGCCCCGAGGACCCGCAGGCGCCGCAGGTGCGCCTGCACCTGATGCGCTGGGCCTCCCGCCTGGTGTGCGCGGTGCGCGATCCCAGCCGGCAGAGCCCGGAGGCGCGCGAGGGCGAGGAGGACTTCTCGGCCGAGTCGGGCCGGGGCCTGTTCCTCGTGGAATCGTTCAGCGACAGCTGGGGCTGGCACCCGCTCGCCGGGACCCTGCAGGGCAAGGTGGTGTGGGCGCTGTTCCGGGTCGGGCCGGAGGAGTAGGGAAGTCCCGAGCACGTGGAAGGGCCCCGGCGGGTGACCGCCGGGGCCCTTCCCTTTGTCATGTGTGGGGTCGCCGGGTCAGACGAGGTGGTCGAACTCCCCGTCCTTGACACCCAGCAGGAGCGCCTCGATCTCGGCCGGCGTGTAGACGAGCGCCGGGCCGTCGGGGTGGCGGGAATTGCGCACGGCAACGTTTCCCCCCGGCAGTTTGGCGAACTCGACGCAGGAGCCCTGGGAGTTGCTGTGCCTGCTCTTCTGCCAGACGACGCCTCGCAGCTCCGTCGCCGCCATGCCGTTGTACGCGTGGTGCGCGTGGTGCACTGGTAGCTCCCCGAGTTGCTTGGTACAGGTGTCAACTTCCCCGGATCATAGCTGCGTTCATATGCGGATGCATGAGCAGATGCACGTGCACGAGGCGTGGCGTAGTCGCTACGCCACTCAGCGTGCGACACGGCGCGCGACGGGCGTGCGACGGGCGTGCGACCGCGCGGAAGTCCCTCCGTGATCTTCCCACCCGGGTGGACGGGAACGCGGGGGAGGTGGTTCCCCGCGTTCCCGTCCGTCCGGCGCCCGGACCCCGTCCGCCCCGGCGGCTCAGGCCTCGGCGAGGGCCGCCGACAGCTCGTCCAGGGCGGCCAGGAGCAGCCGGGCCGCCTTGCGCAGCAGCGGGTCGGCGACCTCGGTGTCCCAGGCGGCGACGGTCTCGCGGAGGTCGTCCCAGGCGGGGACCCGGCGTTCGCGGACCGCCTTCGCGCCGCGTTCGGTGGCCTCGCGCAGCGCCTCCGCGAGGTCCGCGGCGGCGGGCAGCGGCGGGGCGTCCGGCTCGGGGAGGTGGGCCTCCAGGAGCATGGCGGCCCGCCCGAACTCGGCGATCGCGTGGCCCGCGCCCTCCGCGGCGGTGTGCGAGAGCCCCCGGTGCCGCACCGGTTCGTGGGTGGCCCGGCCCAGGGCGTCGTGCCAGGCCACCCGCGCGGCGCGGGCGGAGAGCAGGGCCTCGCGGACGTCGGGGCTGCCGGGGCCCGCGGGGTCGGCGTACCGGGCGGCGACGGCGGCGGCGTACCGCCCGGAGGCCGTGAGCCAGTCGGCGAGCCGGCCGCGCAGCCGGGGCGTCTCCCAGGCGGGGTAGACCGCGTAGGAGAGCATCGCGAGGAGGCCGCCGAGGAGGGTGAGCAGGACCCGGTCCCGTACGGTCTGGGTCACCCCCGAGCCCTCCATGCCGAGCAGGAAGACGACGTACGCGGCGACGCAGACCTGGCTGACCGCATACCCCGTCTTCATCAGCAGGTACATGCCGAAGGCGCAGAGGACGGCGAGCCCGGCGGAGAGGTACGTCCCCGGGTGCGCGGTCTGCACGACGGCGGAGGCGAGCGCGACGCCGACGAGCGTGCCGCCGAAGCGGGCCACCGAGCGGGAGTACGTCTGCGAGAAGTCCGGCCGCATCACCATCACGGAGGTCATCGGCGCCCAGTACCCGTGCCCGAACGGCAGCACCAGGCCGAGGAGATAGCCGGCGGCGGTGACCGCGGAGACGCGGAGCGCGTGCCGCAGGATCGCCGAGCCCGGCCGCACCTCGGCCCGCATCCTCGCGACGACGAGCGGCAGGAGCCGCAGGAGGGTGGGCCGGGGCCGGGGAGCGGCCGGGCGCGACGGCTCCGGGCCGGTCGCCTCCGGGCCGGTCGCCTCCGGGCCGGTCGTCTCCGGGCCGGTCGTCTCCGTGCGGGGTTCGGCCGTCTCGACGACGTCGCCGAGAAGGGCCGCGAGGCGGAGGGCGACGCGGTGGGAGCGGTCGGAGAGGATCGTGCCGGTGTCGGGGGTCCGGAGGGCGGCGACGGCGGCCGGGGGCAGCCGGACCGGTCCGCCGTGCCGGATGGCGTGCGCGGCGGCGTCGAGGACCTCCCCCGCCGCGGCGAGCAGCTCGCGCACCCGGTCGCGCTGCGGCCCCTCGGCGGGAGCGCCGACGGCGGGGTCCGCGAGCGAGGCGAGGACGGGCCGGATCCGTTCGGCGAGCCGCCGGGGCCCATGGAGTTCGGCGGGCCGGCGGCGGGCCTGCCGCGGGGTGACGGCGGCGGCGCTGCGGGCGGTCATCAGCGGGACCGGATCGAAGGAGGCGACCGGGTCGTGGCGGAGCCGGCGGGCGTAGTCCGCCTCCGCGGCGAGCGCGTCGGCGAGCGCGTCGCGCTGGGCGCCCCAGGGCCGGACGGGCAGCAGCACGACGAGCGCGGCCTGCACGACCCCGCCGGTGAAGATCATGGCGGCGTGTCCGGCGGCGGTGGCGACGGAGGTCGGCAGGGTGACCGTGACCAGCATGATCGCGACGTTGGAGGAGGCGATGATGCCGGCGGTGGGCCCGGCGGCCCAGGCGAGCCCGGAGAGGAAGGTCCACAGGACCAGCAGGGCGAGGAAGAGGACGGTGTGCGCCCCGGTCAGGTACCCCAGGAAGGTGGAGACCGCGAGGCTGGCGCCGGAGGCGAGCGCGAGGGTGGGCCGGGGCCGCCACGACCGCTGGAAGGTGGCGATGGCCGCCTGGAAGGCGCCGAACGCGGAGGACGCGGCGACGGCAGGGCCGAAGAAGGCCAGCGAGAAGCCGACCACGAGCGCGAGCCCGAGCGCCCCGCGGGCCGCGACGAGGGGAGCGAGCCGCCGCCGCTCGACGGTGAGTCCGGAGCGGGCGGTCTCCCTCAGCGCCCGGAGCCAGCTCATGATCCGAGCGTAGCGACGATCACCCGGTATGCCCCGCGACACGGCATTTCGCCCCGGGGTTCAGCCCCTGTCGAGGCGGGCCCGGTCCGGGGTGAGGGTGGCGGACTCGGCGGCGGTGGCGCCGTGGTTCCAGCCGTCCTCGTCCCACATCGCGCGGACCCGGGTGGCCCGCGTCTCCGGGAAGAGCTCGTCCGTGCGGGCCGTCACCGCGACCTCGCGGGAGGCGAGGACCGGGAGCAGCGTCGGGGCCTCGGCGGCGACCCGTCGCGAGGTCGCCTCGAGGCGGGCGCCGAGCCGGTTCGCGTACGCGAGCAGGAAGGACTGCCGGAAGGACTTGGTGCGCTTGCGGCCGCCCTTGCGCTGCTCGGCCTCCGCGCGGGTCATCGCGGCCGTCCCCTGCACGAGCAGCGAGGTGTACAGCAGCTCGACGGGGTCGAGGTCCGCCTCGAAGCCGACGACGGTCGAGAAGCCGTACGTCTCGTTCCACACGGCCCGGCAGTGGTTGGCGCTCGCCACCGCGTCCAGCAGGATCGCCTTCGCCTGCTCGTACGGCGGCTCCACGCCGACCCGGATCGCCCCCGGCGTCTGCGGCGACGGCGCGCCGGCGGCGAGCCCCGCCTCGTCGAGGCTGTGGCGGGCCATCAGCTCCTGCGCCTTCGCCGTCAGCGCCTCGGCCTCCTCCGGATAGCCGGTGGCCTCCGCCTTGGCGAGCAGCGCCCGGATCCGGGTGAGCATCCGCGGCTCCCCGACGGCCGCCGGCGTCAGCGTCTCGCCGGGCACGGGCCCCACCGCGTCGAGCCGGGGCAGCCGGACGAGCAGCCGGTACAGCTCCAGGACGGCGGTCGCGTACGAGAAGCGGTCGGCGGGCCCGGCCCCCTCCCCCGGCCCGTCGGTCAGCACGTCGATCTGCTCGCGCCAGCGCCGGGGCAGCGTCGCGTACCGCGCGGTCTCGGCCCGCACCAGGCCGCCGAGCAGCCGCAGGTGCTCCTCCGCCAGCTCGCGGCGGACCGTCCGGCCGAGGTCGGCGGGCTGCCAGCCGCGCTCCCACAGGGTCCGTACGAACTCCTCGCCGCGCCGCGCGAGCCCGGCGTCGGCCCCCGGGTCGGCGGCGAGCAGGGACGCGGCGGTGTCGAGGGAGCGGTCGTCACGGCTGTGCAGCGCCTCCGCCAACGCCCGTCCGACCGTGGACTCCCGCGCCTCCTCCTGCATGCCCGCGCCCTCTCTCCGTATCCGGTGGCCTGGTGGCCTCATGACCTCGTGCGTCATGGCCTCGCGCCTCGTGCCCTCGTGACCGAGACCTGTCCCCCGATGGTCTCAGGCGGTGCGGGGGCACGGGGGGCTCGGGGCCGGGGACAGGCGCAGGTCCGGGGGCCGGGCGAAGGCCCGGGGGCCGGGCGAAGGCCCGGGGCCACGTGGACGCCCGGGGCCACGTGGGCGCCCGGGCCACGTGGACGCCCGGGGGTAGGCCTGGCCCTACCCCCGGACGCCCGGCAGGCGGCGTGACCCGGGGGTGGGCGGAACGGTTCGCTGGAGCCATGACCAGGACCCTTTCTCCTTCCGCCCCCGCCGCCGCCGTGCGGCTCGGGGGGCTCGTCCGGCGGCACGGGGACGTCCGGGCCCTCGACGGCGTCGACCTCGACGTCGCCACCGGCACGTTCACGGCCGTCATGGGCCCCTCCGGCTCCGGGAAGTCCACCCTGCTGCGCTGCGCGGCCGGACTCGACCGCCCGGACGCGGGGCGCGTCGAGGTGGCGGGCACGGCCCTGGAGGGGCTGAGCGAGCGGCGTCTGACGCTGCTGCGGCGGGACCGGATCGGCTTCGTCTTCCAGTCCTTCAACCTGCTGCCGACGCTGACCGCCGCGCAGAACGTGGCCCTGCCGCTGCGGCTCGCCGGCCGCCGGCCGGCGCGCGGCGAGGTCCGGGCGGCGCTCGCCCGGGTCGGGCTCGCGGGGCGCGAGCGGCACCGGCCCGCCGAGCTCTCCGGCGGCCAGTGCCAGCGGGTCGCCATCGCCCGTGCGCTGATCACGCGCCCCTCGGTCCTCTTCGCCGACGAACCGACCGGCGCGCTCGACTCCACGACCGGCGCCGAGGTGATGGACCTGCTCAGGGCCCTCGTCGACGAGGAGGGCCGCACGCTGGTCATGGTGACCCACGACCCGCTCGCCGCCGCCCGCGCGGACCGGGTCGTCTTCCTCGTCGACGGCCATCTGGCGGGCGACCTCGCCGCGCCGACGGCGCACGAGGTGTCGGCCCGGCTCGCGGGCCTGCGCCCCGCGGCAGTCGCGGGAACGGCGGGTGTGACGTGCTGAGCCTCGTCGTCGGCGGGCTGCGGACCCGGTGGGCGTCCCTCCTGGGCGGGTTCCTGGCGCTCGCGCTCGGGGTCGGGATGCTGACGGCGACCGGACTCGGGCTCGCCGCCGCGCTGGACCCGCCGCCGCGCGCGCCCGAGCGGTTCGCCTCCTCGCCCGTCGTCGTCCTCGGACAGGACCGGCTGGCCGTGGAGGTCCGCCGCGGCCCCCGCACCGCGCTCACCTCCCAGCCGCTGGACCGTCCACAGCCTGTGGACGCCGGTGTGCTGCGCGCACTCGGCGCACGCTGGACGTTGACGCGCATGGGACCCGGCGCCCCGGACGCCGTCGGGCTCGACGCGCCCGTCGAGGAGGTCAGGGCGGTCGTCGGCGAGCGGGCGCAGGTGCTCACCGGTGCCGAGCGCCGCCGCGCCGACCCCGGCCACGAGGACGACACCCGGGAACTCACCGGCCTGAACGCCCTCCTCGGCACCGCGGGCGGCGTCGCCGCCTTCGTCTCCGTCTTCGTCGTCGCCTCCGTCTTCGCCTTCTCCGTGGCGCTGCGGCGCCGCGAGTTCGGGCTGCTCCGCACCGCCGGCGCCACGCCCGCGCAGGTCCGCCGGCTGCTGCTCGCCGAGGCGGCGGTGCTCGGCGTCACCGCGTCCGCCGCAGGCTGCGCGCTCGGCGCCCTCGCCGCGCCGCCGATGGCGCGGGCGCTGGTGGCCCGGGAGCTGGCGCCGGCGTGGTTCGCGGGCGCGGCGGGCGGAAGCGCCGGCTGGCCGTACCACCTGGCCTTCTGGACGGGGCTCTGCGTCGCGCTCGCCGGCGCTGCCGCCGCCGCCCACCGCGCCGGGCGGACCGGCCCCACCGCCGTGCTGCGCGAGGCGGACGTCGACCGGGACGTGCTGCCGCCGGGCCGGGCGCTGCTCGGCGCCGGACTGCTCGCGGCCGGGCTCGGCCTGCTGGTCTGGACGTACGCGACGGAGCCCGAGGCGCTGCTGAAGCGGAAGACGTACACGACCCTGCCGATGCTCCTGATCGGCGGCGCGGCCCTGCTCGCCCCGCTCCTCGTGCGCCCCGTGGCCCGGCTGCTGCCGGTCCCCGGCGGCGGGGCGGTCGGGCTCCTGGTCCGGTCGAACGCCGCGGCCGCCGTGCGCCGCACCTCCGCCGTCGCCGCGCCCGTCCTGGTGTCGGTGGCCCTGGCGGGGACGCTCTTCGGCGCCTCGGAGAGCGTGGCGCGCGCCAAGGAGACGGAGGCCCGGGAGCGGACGGCCGCGGCCTCGGCGGAGGCCGGCCCGACCTCCCTCTTCGTACGGGACGGGGCCGAGGCGGTCGTGAAGTACCGGGCCCGCGCGGTCGCCGACCCGGCGGCCTTCGCGGCACGGGCGCGGCTCCCGGTGGTCGCGGGCGACCTGCGGGACCTGGACGACCGGTCGATCGTCGTCAACGAGGAGTTCGAACGGCGGCGGGTCGGCGAGGAGGTCGAGGTGTGGCGGGCGGACGGCAGCGGGCCCGTACGGCTCCGGGTGGCGGCGGTCCTGGCGCGCGGCACGGGCGACAACGGCCCCTACGTGACCCGCGCACAGGCCCCGGCCCCGGCCCCGGCCTCCGCACCCGACCGCCTGGAGCAGGGCTCCGCGACGGACCGCCTGGAGCAGGGCGCGGCGCCCCGGCCCGTGAACCGGGCGGCCAGGACCGGTCTCCGCCTGCTCCTCGTCCTGACCCTCCTCTACACGGTGATCGCCCTGGCGAGCACCCTGCTCATGGCCACCTCGGTACGCGGCGGGGAGCTGGCCTCCCTCCGGCTGGCCGGCGCCACCCGCGCGCAGGCCCTGCGGGCGGTGGCGGGCGAGGCGCTGCTCGCGGTGGCCGTCGGCACGGTCCTCGGCCTCGCGGTGACGGCGGCCGTCCTGGGGGCCCTGGGCGCCGCCCTGGGCGCGCTCTCGGCACCCGTGACCCTGGCCCTGCCCTGGGCGGAGACGGGCGCGGCGGCCGCCGTCTGCGCGGCCGTGGCCGTCGCCGCCTCGGCCCTCCCCGCGTGGCGCCTCACCCGCTGACCGGGGAAGGTGGGACAGGGCGGTGGCCGGGGTCGGAGCCGGGCCACCGCCCACCCCCGGGACCGCTCTCGGTTCCGGCTGTGGCGGAGGCTCCCGCCACCGGTGCCGTGCCGGCGGGACCGGGGCCCCGCGACGAGACGGCGCGGCGGTGCGCGCTACGGAAGCAGGACCAGCTTGCCGCGGACGTGACCGGCTTCGCTGAGCTCCTGGGCCCGGGCCGCCTCCTTCAGGGGGAGCGTGTCCGCGTGGCGGAGCCGGAGGGTGCCCGCGAGGACGCCCTCCGCCTGCGCCCGCAGCCACCCGCGCACCCGCCCGAAATCCGGCTCGGGCACGCTGAAGAGGACCCCGTGCTCGTCCGCGTCCGTCGCGGCGATCGTCACGACCCGCTCCTTCCCGGCCAGCTCGATCGCGAGCGGCAGCACCCCGTGCCCCGCCGCGTCGAAGACCGCGTCGACACCCCCGGGCGCCGCCGCCCGCACCCGGTCCGCGAGCCCGTCGCCGTACGCGACGGGGATCGCCCCGAGGCCGCGCAGGTGGTCGTGGTTCGCCGCGGACGCCGAGCCGACGACCGTGACGCCGGCGGCGACCGCCAGCTGGACGGCGATGGTGCCGACGATGCCCGCCGCACCGTGCAGGAACAGCGTCTCCCCCTCCCGTACCCCGAGCTGCTCCAGGACCCGCGCCGCCGTCTCGCCGGCGACCGGCAGGCCGACCGCCGCCTCCCAGGACAGCCCGGCCGGCTTCGGCAGTACGTCACCGGACTCGCCGGCGCCGGCCAGCGCGTACTGGGCGTACCCGCCGCTCTTCGCCCAGCCGAACACCTCGTCGCCGACGGCGAGTCCGGTGACGCCCTCGCCGACCGCGTCGACCGTGCCGGCCACCTCGATCCCCGCCACGGCGGGGAACGTCGTCGGGTGGAACTCCCGCATCAGACCACTGCGCGTCTTCCAGTCCACCGGGTTGACGCCCGCCGCCGCGACCCGCAGCCGCACCTCACCGGGCCCCGGCTCCGGCACCTCGGCAGCGGTCTCGTACCGCAGCACCTCGGGTCCGCCGAACTCCTCGAACACGATCGCGTCCATCGTCGCCGTCGCCATGTCGCCCTCCGTATCAGCGCGTTCGCTTCACCGCGTCCGCTTCTCGACAGGCTCAAGCCTCCGTCGGTCCAAGGCCGTTCCCCGCCCTCCCTCCGGCCAGTCCCACCTGTCCGAAAGACCAGCCGCCCTCCCCAAGTCCCTGACTAGGCTGGCGTCATGGACGTGCCCACGCTGACCGCCGCGTACGAGATCCTCCGCAGACCGCTCGACGGGGTCCTCGCGCAGCTCTCCGCCACGCTCGCCCCGGTCGTCCCGCACCTGGGAGCGGCCGAACTCTCCACGCACTGCGCGCACTCGCCGTTCAAGACGGCCGGCGGCGCGGCCGACGGACTCACCCCCGCCGACCTGGCGCCGCTGCTCGCCGCCGGGGTCCCCGGCGAACCCTGGCAGGGGACGGTCCGGCTCGCCGGGCGCCCGCGCCCGGTCCTCGCGGTGACGAGCGACGCCACCGCCCGGCGCTCCCTCCTGGTCCTGCTCCGCGAGGACGGCTCCGCGCCCGCGGGACCGGACGGCCTCGCCCTGGCGCAGGCCCTGTGGGACCTGGCGACGAGCCATCTCGACCGGTTCGCGGTCGAGGCCGTGCCGGGGGCGCTGGCCCGCTCCCGTACCGCCGCCGACACCCGCGCGCGGGTCATCGCCGAGCTGACCACCTCCCACGCGGCGGCCGTCTCCGGCGTCCTGTCGGTGCTCCGCAGCCGGAACCTCGACGACGCGGCGGCCCGCGCGGCCGCCACCGACCTCGCCGCCACGGCGCTCCTGGAGATCCGGTCCGTGCGGCAGCGGGACCGCGCGGTCGCGGAGGAGTCCGCGCGCGCCGCCTTCGGCCGGCTCGCCGACGAGCTGCGGACGGTCTTCCGGCACCACCCGGCGCGGCTCGAACTCGGCCCGCCGGACAGCGACCTCTCGCTCCCCGCCGACCTCGCGCACAGCGCCCGCGCGATCGTCCGCGCGCTGCTGCCGATCGTCCTGGACCAGGACGGCGTGCACCGGGTGCACGTCGGCTGGCGGCTCACCGGGCAGGAGCTGGTCGCCACCGTCCGCGACGACGGCCCGGGCGCGCTCGCCGCCTGCGACGTCGGCGCGGGCACGGTGCGGGACCGGCTCGACGTCCTCGGCGGCCGGATCGACCTGGAGACCGTCCCCGGCTGGGGCACCACGATGACGGCGGTCCTGCCGCTGGCCACCCCGGACGCGCCGGCCGGGGCGGCGCATCCGCTGGCGACCCTGGGCGAGCGGGAGATCGAGGTCCTGCGGCACCTGGCCCAGGGCCACCGCAACCGCCACATCGCCGGGGAGCTGCACATCAGCGAGTCCACGGTGAAGTTCCACGTGGCGAACATCCTCGGCAAGCTCGGCGTCGCCTCCCGCGGCGAGGCGGCCGCCCTCTTCCACGCGGCGGCCTGACGGTCCGCGCCGCGCCGGTGGGACGGGCCCGTCGCGCCGTGACGGTCCGCGCCGCGCCGCGACGGCCTGACGGCCGCTGTCAGTGGCGGATGCCAGACTCGCACCCATGAGCGAGAGGTGGGCGCTGGCACCGGAGCCGGAGGGGGAGGGAGCGCTCCTCGTCCCCCTCCGGCCGGACGGCGCGCCCGCCGGGGAGGTGCGCCGCGAGCCGTCCCTCGTCGCCGCCGTCCGGGCCCGCCCGGAGGTGGCCCGCTGGGTGTGGCGGTCGACGGCCGAGGTCTATCCGCGGCTGCTCGCCGCCGGCGTCCGCGTCGAGCGGTGCTACGACGTGGAGGACGCCGAGCAGCTGCTCCTCGGCCACGAGGGCCGGCTCGGCGAGCCCCGCTCGGCCGCCGCCGCCTGGGCCCGGCTGCGGAACGGCCCGGTGCCGTCCGACCCCCCGCCGCGCACGGCCGAGCCCGGCTCCCAGGACTCGCTCTTCGAGCCGAGACCGGCCGTCTCCGTCCCCTTCGAGGGCCTCCTGGAGGTGTACGCGGAGCAGCAGCGCCGTCACGACCGGGCCGAGCACCCGGGCAGGATGCGGCTGCTGACCGCCGCCGAGTCGGCCGGGATGCTCGTCGCCGCCGAGATGCACCGGGCGGGGCTGCCGTGGCGGGCCGACGTGCACCGGGAGCTGCTGCACGAGCTGCTGGGCGAGCGGTACGCGGGCGGGGGCGAGCCGCGCCGCCTCGCGGAGCTGGCGGACGAGGTGTCGGCCGCCTTCGGCCGCCGGGTGCGACCCGATCTGCCCGCGGACGTGATCAAGGCCTTCGCGGGGGCCGGGATCCGGCTGCGGTCCACCCGCCGCTGGGAGCTGGAGGAGCTCGACCATCCGGCGGTGGCGCCGCTGGTCGCGTACAAGAAGCTGTACCGGATCTGGACGGCGCACGGCTGGTCCTGGCTGGCGGACTGGGTGCGCGAGGGCCGCTTCCGGCCGGAGTACCTCCCGGGCGGCACGGTCAGCGGCCGCTGGACCACCAACGGCGGCGGGGCGCTCCAGATCCCGAAGGTGATCCGGCGGGCGGTCGTCGCCGACGCGGGCTGGCGGCTCGTCGTCGCGGACGCGGACCAGATGGAGCCGCGGGTGCTCGCCGCGATCTCCCGCGACCCGGGTCTGATGGAGGTCGCCGGCCATCCGGACGACCTCTACACCCGCCTTTCGGACCGGGCGTTCTCCGGCGACCGCGAGCACGCCAAGCTCGCCCTGCTCGGCGCGGTCTACGGCCAGACCAGCGGCGACGGCCTGAAGAACCTGGCGGCGCTGCGCCGCCGCTTCCCCCGGGCGGTGGCCTATGTCGACGAGGCGGCGAAGGCCGGCGAGGAGGGCCGGCTGGTCCGCACCTGGCTGGGCCGCACCAGCCCGAAGGCGGCCGGCGCCGGTGACGACGGCGAGGCGGGCCTCCCGCAGGACGGCCCCGAACCGGGCGCCGCGCAGGACGCCTACGGCTTCACCCCGGGGTACGCCTCGAACAACGCCCGGGCCCGCGGCCGCTTCACCCGCAACTTCGTCGTCCAGGGCAGCGCCGCCGACTGGGCCCTGCTGATGCTGGCGGCCCTGCGCCGCACCCTCTCCGCCGCCGGGATGCGCGCCGAGCTGGTCTTCTTCCAGCACGACGAGGTGATCGTGCACTGCCCGGCCGAGGAGGCCGCGGCGGTGACGGAGGCGATCCGGGCGGCGGGCGACGAGGCGGGCCGCATCGCCTTCGGCGCGACCCCGGTCCGCTTCCCGTTCACGACGGCGACGGTGGAGCGGTACGCGGACGCCAAGTAGCGCCCGCGTACCGCCCTCCCCCCCCCTGCCGTCCGTCCAGACCTTCCGTCACTTCGCGGGCAGCTTCGCCCACTTCGGGTCGAGGGCGATCGCCTTCAGCTGCTCCATGGTGAGCGCGGGCTCGGCGCGGGTGGCCGCCTCGTGCTGCGCGCCGGTGTTGAAGGCGCCGACGACGACCCGGAAACCGTCCTTCGTCATGGTGTCGGCGGTCCACCAGACGACGCCCTCGCCTCCCTTCTCGCCGGGCTGCCGGGTCAGCTTCACCCTGCGGCCGTCGGGGAGGGTGGTGACGTCGCCCGAGCCGTAGAGGTCGCCGGCGACGTCGTCCATGCCGTACTGCACGTTGATCTGGACGAGGCTCTTGCCCTTGCCGTCGTCGACGACGACGTAGCCGAACTCGCCCTCCCCGCCCTTGCCGACGACCGTGAGCCCCTTGGGCAGCAGGCCGCGCAGGGTGTTGGTCACCCCGTTGCCGGTGATCTGCGGCGGCGCCTGGCGGACCTTGCCGGGAGAACCGGCCTTGCCGGTCCCGGCGGGCGCGGTGGGCAGCGGCGGGATCTGCTTCAGGAGCGGCCGCCACGCCTCGGCGGTGACGAGCGTCTTGAGCTGGTCCAGGGAGAAGGGCGGGTTCTCGCGGCTGATCTCGCCCTTCTCCTCGGGCGAGTTGTACTCGCCCGCGTCGATCAGGAAGCCGTCCTTGGTGAGGAGCACGGCCCGCCAGTTCTTGGGCCCTTCGCGACCGTCGGGGAACTCGTACCCCTGGATGACCATCCACCGGGAGCCGTCGCCGAGCCGCCCCTCGTCGCAGTAATCGAAGCGGGCGTACGCCTCGTCGGGACAGGTCACCATGTCGACGCCCGCGTCGGGGGCGCGGCCGGCGCGGTTGAGGAAGACCCTGACCGCGGCTTCGCCCTGCCCGTCGTCGAAGTACCCGCCGACGCCCTGGCCGGTTCCTTCGAGGCTGTCGAACCGCCACTTTCCGTCAGGGGTGTGGGCCTTGAGGATGTCGGCGATCTCGGAGAGCGGGATCGTGGCCTCACCGGGCCTCACCTTCCCGGACCCTCCCGCCGTCCGCCCACCGCCCTCGGGCGTCGGCTTCCCGCTCTCCCGGGGCGCCGCCACGGAGGCCTTGTCGGCCTGCTTGGCGGGCGTGACGACGGAGCCGGCGTACACGCCGCCGACGCCGATGGCGGCGAGCGCGAGGGCGCCGCCGGTGACGGCGAGCCTGCGGCGCAGCAGCCGGCGGCGGCCGCGGACGAGGCCACCGGAGACGAGCTCGGGCCGGCTGTCGACGGGGAAGCCCTCGCCGGTGGCGCGCAGGGCGGAGCCGAACTCGCCGAGGAACTCCGCGTCGGGGTCGTGGTGTTCGTTCTGGGGCATGACGAAACAGCCCTCTCTGCTGGTAAGTACGGGAAGCCGGTGGGGTACCGGGGAGCGTGACGGGTGCGGCGGAAGCCGCTCAGCGCAGCGCGAACTCGGAGATGCTGCCGCCGAGTCGCTGCCGCAGCTTGCCGAGCGCCCGGGTGGAGCGGGTGCGGACGGCCGCGGAGCTGGTGTGCAGGGCGTCGGCGGTCTCCTCGACGCTGCGGTCCTCCCAGTAGCGCAGCACCACGACCGCCCGGTCCTTCGGGGGCAGTGAGGCGAGCGCGTCGAGGAGCGCGATCCGCAGCAGCGGGTCCCGGCCGTCGTCCGGGGTGTGGTCGGGCAGTTCGCCCAGCGGGCGCTCGGTGGCGGAGCGGCGCCGCTGGTGGCTGAGGAACGTGCGGACGAGCACGGTCTGGGCGTACGCGGCGGGGTTGCCGATCCGGGACACCCTCCCCCAGAGCGCGTACATCTTGCCCAGCGTCTCCTGCGTGAGGTCCTCGGCGAGGTGGACGTCCCCGCTGGTCAGCAGGCAGGCCGACCGGAACAGCTGGCCGGTGCGCGCCGAGGCGAACTCCAGGAACTCGTCCGCGCGGGACGTTCTCATGTCCCTCCTCTCCGTGGCGGTGGCTGCGGCGGCCGGTCGCGAGTGGTCACCGGAGGTCGCCCTGTGCGACCGCCGGGCCCGCTGTCGTGCCGTACACCCCTTCGACGCGACGGAGCCGGGGAAATGTTTCATCGAACTCGCCCTCGAACGCATCCAAAGAAGCGGAATCGGGTAATCCTGTTGGTATGAACACTCTCAGCGCAGAGATCCTGGCCGCTGGGGTCTGGCAGTCAGGTCTGGCACAAGTACTCGGCGGCCTCGTGCTCGTCGCCATCCTCATCGGGGCCTTCTGGTTCGGTTTCCGCGTCCGCACCCGCGAGCCCCGGCCACCGAATCCCGACGAGCAACCGCACCGCCCGGACACCGGCGCGCTCCCCGGCGAGATGTCGGAGTACCGCCGGGGCACCGAGATGCCGCACACCGACGGCGCGCACCGGCTCATGCCGTACCAGCTCAAGGACGGCGGCGGCACGGAGACCTCCCCGACCCCGCCGAGCGAGGAGAAGCGCAAGTGGGGCGGGATCTCCAGTGGCGGCTTCGGCAGCGGAGGCACCGGACACGGCGACTGAACGGCGACCGACGTGCACGCCACCACACGCGGGCGGCTGAGGGCGATGGCCCTCGGCCTGCTCGGCTCCGCCCCCGAGGCGGACCGGGCGGTACGGACCACGGAACGCGCCCTCGCCGCCTACGGCCCCGGCCCGAGGGCGCGCCGGGGTCCGGGCCCCGTCCCCGATCCCGGACCGCCGCCGGAAGCCGTCCTGGCCCGGGTCTGCCTGGGCCGGCTCCGGGCCCGTGAGGCCCGCCGCACCGACCCCTGGGACCCCTGGGCGGACGCGCCCGACGCCCCCGGCCTGACCCCGGCGGAACGGCTCGTCCTCGTCCTCCACGACCTCTACGGCGTCCCGTACGAGACCCTCGCCACCGTCCTGGAACGCGCCCCGGCGGCCGTCCGCCAGATCGGCGCCCGCGCCAGGGCGCGGGTCAGGGGCACCGAGGAGATGCCCGCCCCCGATCCCGTACGCCTCCGGGCCGCCGTGGACGCCGTCCTCGCCGCCGCCCGCGAGGGCGACACGGCGGCCCTGCGCGCCCTCCTCGACCCCGACGCGGTGCTGCGCGCCGACCCGGGAGCCGTACGCGGCGGAGTCCGTCCCGCCCACGGCGCCTCCGCCGTCGCCCGCGTCCTCGCGGCCCGCGCGGCGGTGGCCCGCCCGATCCTGGTGGACGGCGCCCCCGCCCTGGTCGCCGCCCCGGACGCGATCTACGTCTTCACGGCCCCGGCCGGCCCGATCACCTCGGTCGACGTCCTCGCGGACCCGCCCCACGTCTCCCGCCTGGCGATCACCACCTAGGCCCCGTCGGCCCTCCGCCCGGCGCGCTCCGCGATGTGCTCCGGCACGGCCGCGGCGAGACCGGCGGGGAGCGCCGGGTCGGGCACCGGCGTCCCGAAGGAGGTCACGACCGGCAGCACCCCCGCCCACAGCCCCAGCCCGGCGTCCTCGGAGTCGCCGTCGTCCGGCGGCCCGCTCCGCGTCTTCACCGAGGCCTCGGTGAGGTCGAGCGCGAGCAGCGAGGTCGCGGCCAGCTCCTTCCGGCTGGGCTGCCGGACGTACTCCCACTGGCCCGGGCTGCTCTGCTCGGTCAGCGCCCGCAGCCCCCGCAGCTTCTCCTCCGGATCGGTGACGAGCCGGGGAACGCCGTAGATCATCGCGCACCGGTAGTTCACCCCGTGCTCGAACACCGACCGCGCGAGCACCAGCCCGTCGACGTGCGTCACGGTCACGCACACCGTGCTCCCCGGCGCCCGCACCAGACTCCGGCTGGCCACGGACCCGTGCACGTACAGCCGGTCGCCGTCGACCCCGTACGCTGTCGGCACCACCATCGGCACCCCGTCCACGGTCACCCCGAGGTGGCACAGCCACCCGGCGGCCAGCACGGCGTCCAGATCCTCCCGCCGGTGCGACCCCTTCTCCCGCATCCGCCGCAACCGAGTCCGCTCGGTCACCTCGATCTCGTCCATGCTTCCCCCCTGTCTCGCACAACAGAAAAGGCCCGATCGGACGATGTCCGGTCGGGCCTTCTTCTGAGCCGCCTTCGGGATTCGAACCCGAGACCTACGCATTACGAGTGCGTTGCTCTGGCCAACTGAGCTAAGGCGGCACCGCGTGCAGCACCATGGTCGGTGCAGCAGCGTCGCCAAGTCTACACAGTTTCCGAGGGTGCTTTGACCAGGGGCGGAGCGGGCGGCCGCGGGGGCTACGAGCAGCGCTTTCCGTCGGCGGGCGGGGTGCCTTCGAGGAGGTAGGCGCCGACGGCGGTGTCGACGCAGTCGCTGCCGCGGCCGTAGGCGGTGTGGCCGTCGCCCTCGTAGGTGAGGAGGGTGCCGGAGGAGAGCTGGCCGGCGAGGGACTCGGCCCACTTGTAGGGGGTGGCGGGGTCTCGGGTGGTGCCGACGACGAGGATCGGCGCGGCGCCGTCCGCGGTGATGCGGTGGGGGCGGCCGGTGGCCTCGGAGGGCCAGTAGGTGCAGTTCAGGGCGGCCCAGGCGAGGCCGGTGCCGAAGACCGGGGAGGCCTGGTCGAACGAGGGGGCGGCGGCCTGCGCACCGGCCGGGTCCCGGTAGGCGGGCGGCAGGTCGAGGCAGTTCACGGCGGCGTTGGCGAACATGAGGTTCGTGTACGAGCCGTCCGGCTCCCGCTCGTAGTAGCTGTCGGCGAGCGCGAGCAGCGCCGAGCCCTCGCCGCCGATCGCCCGGGTCAGGGCCTCGCGCAGCTGCGGCCAGGCGCCCTCGTCGTACATGGCCGCGATGACGCCGGTGGTCGCCAGGGACTCGCCGAGCTCGCGGCTCTCGCCGGTGGGGACGGGGGTGGCGTCCGCGGTGCGGAAGAAGGCCTTCAGGGCCTCGCCGGCCGCCGCGACCGACTCGGTGCCCAAGGGGCAGTCGGGCCGGGTGACGCAGTCGGCGGCGAAGGCCCGGAAGGCGGTCTCGAAGCCGGCCGTCTGGTCCCGGTTGAGGTCGAGCGCCGAGAGCGACGGGTCCATCGCCCCGTCGAGGACGAGCCGGCCCACACGGCCGGGGAACAGCTCGGCGTAGGTGGCGCCGAGGAAGGTGCCGTACGAGGCGCCGACGTAGTGGAGCCTCGCGTCGCCCAGGACCGCCCGCAGGATGTCCATGTCGCGGGCCGTCTCCACGGTGGAGACGTGCGGCAGGACCGCGCCGGTGCGCTGCTCGCAGCCGGCCGCGAACCGCCGGAAGGAGGCGGCCAGCGCCTCGACCTCCGCCGCGTCGTCCGGCGTCTGGTCGACCTGGGTGTACGTGTCCATCTCCGGGCCCGTCAGACACTCGACGGGCTCGCTGCGGCCGACCCCGCGCGGGTCGACGGCCACCACGTCGTAGCGGGCCCGCACCGGCTCGGGGTAGCCGATGCCCGCGTACCCCTGGAGGTAGTCGACGGCCGAGCCGCCGGGCCCGCCCGGGTTCACCAGGAGCGAGCCGATCCGCTCGCCGGGACCGGTCGCCCGCACCCGCGAGACGGCCAGCCGCACCTCGCGCCCGGCGGGCTTCGCGTAGTCGAGCGGGGCCCTGAGCGTCGCGCACTGGAAACCGGGGACGCCGCAGTCCCGCCAGGACAGCTTCTGGCCGTAGTACTTCCGCAGCGCCTCGGGCGGCGGCGCCGGGGAGGCGGCCTGCCGCGCCGTGGCGGACCCCGGGCCCTCGGGGGCGGCGGCGCCGCTCCCGCCCGTACAGCCGGAGAGGATCAGCCCGGCCGCGGCCAGCGCCGTGGCGGAGATGCGGAGGAGACGCCTGGAGTCCATCCCCGGAGCGTATCCGGACGGGTACGCTCCGTGTCCAATCGCGTGCCCGGCCCCCGCAGGAGCCGGGCCCGGCCCCCGGGTCGTGCCCGGCCCCCTGTCGGGCACGGACGCCCGGGTCGGTCGCGGGGGCGTCCGCATTCAGTCGCGGAGCGCCATCGTCATCGCCTCGACCGCGAGCAGCGGCGCCACGTTCCGCTCCAGGGCCCCGCGGCAGGCGAGGACGGCCTCCACCCGGCGCAGGGTCCGCTCCGGGGTGGTGGCGCGGGCGATCCGCTCCACCGCGTCCCGCACGTCCTCGTTGGCCAGCGCGGAGCCCGTGGCCAGCTGGAGCGTCAGTACGTCCCGGTAGAAGCCGGTCAGGTCGGTGAGGGCGAGGTCCAGGCTGTCGAGCTGGGTGCGGCGGCCGCGGCGCTTCTGCTTCTCCTCCAGCTCCTTCATCAAGCCGGCGGTGCCGCGCGGCATCCGCCCGCCCTGGACGGCCCCCAGCGCCGCCTTCAGCTCCTCGGTCTCCTTGGTGTCGACCTCCTCGGCGACCTGCTTCGCGTCCTCCGCCGCCGCGTCCACCAGCTCCTGCGCGGCCTTCAGGCAGCCGCCGATGTCCGCCACCCGCAGCGGCAGTTTCAGGACGACGGCGCGGCGGGCTCTGGCCCGCTCGTCCGTGGCGAGCCGGCGGGCCCGGTCGACGTGGCCCTGGGTGGCGCGGGCGGACGCGTGGGCGAGCTCCGGCTCGATGCCGTCGCGCCGGATCAGCACGTCCGCGACGGCCTCGACCGGCGGGGTGCGCAGGGTCAGGTGGCGGCAGCGGGAGCGGATCGTCGGCAGCACGTCCTCGACGGAGGGCGCGCAGAGCAGCCAGACCGTGCGGGGGGCCGGCTCCTCGACGGCCTTCAGGACGGCGTTGGCCGACTTCTCGTTGAGCCGCTCGGCGTCGGTGACGAGGATGATCTGCCACCGGCCGTTGGCCGGGGAGGTGAAGGACTTGCGGACGGTGTCGCGCATGTCCTTGACGAGGATCTCGGTGCCGACGGCGGCGACCGTCGTCACGTCGGCGTGCGTGCCGACGAGGACCGTGTGGCAGCCGGTGCAGAAGCCGCAGCCCGGCGCCCCGCCGAGCGCCCGGTCCGGGCTGACGCACTGGAGGGCCGCCGCGAAGGCGCGGGCGGCGTCGACCCGGCCCGCGCCGGGCGGGCCGGTGAAGAGCCAGGCGTGCGTCATCTTCGACGCCTCCGGGGCGGGCTCGCCCGCGGCCTGGGCGGTGACCAGCGCGTCGGCGTCCCGTGCGGCGGCGGTGAGCTGCGCCCCGACCCGCTCCTGTCCGACCAGGTCGTCCCATACGGCCATGTCTGCCCCTCCTGAAGGTACGTCCTCCATTGTGGGGCAGTGGACCGACAACCCGGTCCGGCCTAGTCCTCCCGGTCCTCGTAGTCGCCGAAGAGCTCGTCGGCGAGGGTCGGCAGGTCGTCCAGCGGGGTCTCCTCCGCCCAGTCCGAGCGGCGGCGCGGCCGACCGGTGTCGTCGAGCTGGGGCAGCTCGCGGGTGACGTCGTTCGACCCCTCCGCGCCGGTCCCGTCGCGGAAGAAGTCCTGCGGCACCCGGTCCGCCGGGTCCGCCGCCGGCCGCGCGTCCCGTACGGGCGGGAGCACGGCGGTCTCGTCGACGCCGCGGTCGCCGATCTGCGGCAGGACCGCGGTCTCGGCCTCGGGCCGGCGCGGGTCCTCCGGCCGGACGACCGGCGTCGCCACGGTGACCTCGTTCGGCGAGACGGCGCCCTTCGGGGCCCTCGGGTCCCCGGCCCGGGCGGGGTCCTTCGCCGGGACGGGGTCCTTGCCGAGGTTCACGACCGGAGTCTCGACGGTGACCTCGGCGGCCGACGCCTCGGCCGCGGCACGCTCGGCGGCGGCCCGCTCGGCGGCGGCCTTCCGCGCCGCCGCACGCTCGGCGGCCGCGCGCTCGGCGGCGGCCTTCCGCTCCACTGCCTCCGCCTCGGCCGCGGCGCGCTCCGCGGCGGCCCGCGCCGCCGCCTCCTCGGCCGCCTTCGCGGCGGCCGCGGCGGCCGCGGCCCGGCGGGCCTCCTCCGCACGGAGCAGGGCCTCCTCGGCCTTGCGCTGCTTCTCCTGGCGGAGCGCCTCGGCCTCGGCGCGGAGCCGGGCCTCCTCCTCCGCCTGCTTGCGGAGGCGTTCCTCCTCCTCGCGGCGGGCCTTCTCCTCGGCCGCGCGCCGGCGGGCCTCCTCCTCGGCGGCGATCCGGGCCTCCTCGGCCTTGCGCCGGGCCTCCTCCGCCTGCCGCTCGGCCTCCAGCCTGCGGGCCTCTTCCTCCTCGCGGCGCTTGCGCTCCTCCTCCTCGGCGCGCAGCTTCGCGAGCTGCTCCTGGCGCTCGCGCTCCAGGCGCTCCTCCTCCGCCTTGCGGGCGGCCTCTTCCTCGGCCTTGCGCCGGGCCTCCTCCTCGGCCTTCCGCCGGGCCTCCTCCGCGGCCTTCACCTCGGCCTCGGAGAGCGGCAGCATCCGGTCGAGCCGGTGGCGGACGACGGTGGTGACGGCCTCGGGCTCCTGCCCGGCGTCGACCACGAGGTAGCGCGAGGGGTCGGCGGCGGCGAGGGCGAGGAAACCGGCCCGCACGCGCGCGTGGAACTCGGGCGGCTCCGACTCCAGCCGGTCGGGCGCCTCGGTGAACCGCTCCCGGGCGGTCTCCGGGGAGACGTCGAGGAGGACGGTCAGGTTCGGGACGAGGCCGCCGGTCGCCCAGCGGGAGATGCGGGCGATCTCGGTCGGCGAGAGGTCGCGGCCCGCGCCCTGGTAGGCGACGGACGAGTCGATGTACCGGTCGGTGATGACGATGGCGCCCCGCTCCAGGGCGGGCCGGACCAGGGAGTCGACGTGCTCGGCGCGGTCGGCGGCGTACAGCAGCGCCTCGGCGCGGTTCGACAGGCCCGCGGAGGAGACGTCGAGCAGGATCGAGCGGAGCCGCTTGCCGATGGGGGTGGCGCCGGGCTCGCGGGTGACGACGACCTCGTGGCCCTTGGCGCGGATCCAGTCGGCGAGCGCCTGGACCTGGGTGGACTTGCCGGCGCCGTCGCCGCCCTCCAGGGCGATGAAGAAGCCGGTGGCGGCCGGGGCCTGGGCGGGGTCGGCACCGCGCAGCGCGTCGCGCAGGTCGCGGCGGAGCGGGACGCCCGCGCGGTCGTCGGTCTTGGCCAGGACGAGCGCGGCGACGGGCAGCAGCAGCGCGCCGACGAGGGCGAGCGTGAAGGCGGCGCCGCCGTGGTCGAAGACGAACTTCCCGGAGTCGGAGACGAGCCGGTGCGGGCCGATCGCGGCGGCGAGCAGCGGCGCGGCGAGCGCGCCGACGGCGATGCCGACGCGCGCGGTGGCCTGGAGGTGTGCGGTGGTGCGCTCCCGGCTCGGCTCCTCGGTCTCCTGGTCGACGAGGGTGTGTCCGGTGTGGGCGGCGACCCCGGCCGCGTAGCCGGCGAGCGCGGCGAGGAGCAGCACGGTCGCGGTGTCGGGCACGAGGCCGACGGCGATCAGGGCGACGCCCGTGACGGCGAGGGCGAGGGCGAGCAGCCGGCGCCGGGAGAGCACCGGGAGCACGGAGCGGGCGGTGCGGATGCCGACGGCGGTGGCGCCGCTGAGCGCGAGGACGAGCAGCGCGTACGTGACGGGCCCGCCGTCGAGGTCGACGGCGTGCAGCGCGGCGAGCGAGGCGGCGGCGCCGATGGCGCCGGCGACGGTGGCGCAGGCCAGGACGAGCAGCGGTACGGCTCCGGTGCGGCCCTTGTCGGCCGTGCCGGTGCGGCGCAGGCCCTCCAGGGGCGAGCGGGGGCGCGGGGTCTGCCCGCCGGGCAGGGTGATCGCGGCCAGGACGCTGACGGAGGCGGCGAAGAGGCCGGCGGCGACGTACGAGCCGAGGGCGGCCTGGTGGAGCGTGAACCAGTCGATGCCGGAGCCGAGCAGGTTGCCGACCAGGGTGGCGGCGAGCAGGACGGCGGCGGCGGCCGGGACGGCGAGGAAGGCGGTGCGCTGGGTGAGCGTGCGCAGCGCGCCGAGGTGGTCGGGGAGCGGCCTGACGGCGTCGCCCTCGACGGGCGCGGCGGGCAGCAGCGCGGGCGCGGCGCCGTCGCGGCAGACGGTCCAGAGGCGCTCGGCGGCGCCGGTCAGGAAGACGGTGCCGAGCAGGAACCACAGGGCGCTGCCGGGGGTCCAGTCGATCCACAGGGGCGCGATGACGAGGAGCGCGATCCGCAGCCCGTCGGCGCCGATCATGGTCCACCGCCGGTCGAGGGCGGCGCCGGGCGCGGTCAGGGTGGTGAGCGGGCCGAGCAGGACGGCGCCGAAGAGGACGGTGGCGAGCAGCCGGGCGCCGACGACGGCGGCGACGGCGAAGGCGGCGCCCCGGTAGCCGCCGCCGAAGGCGCCCTCGGTGAGCGCGGCCTGGAGGCCGAGCAGGACGAGGACGAGGAGGGCGAGGGCGTCGCCGACGCCGCCGACGACCTGCGCGCTCCACAGCCGGCGCAGCGGCTGGTGGCGTACGAGGGCCTTCACGGCGCGCTCCCGGGAATCCGCGACGAGGGCCGCGTCGAAGACGGGGGCGGCGCCGGGGGCGGGTGCGGCTTCGGAGTCGCCCAGAAGCTCTGGCTGCTCTGCTCGCGTCATCCGTCCACCCTATCCGGACGGCCTGGCTCACCGGGGCCTCGGCCGAACAAACGTAGGAAGGGCGGGAGCACCGCTCCCGCCCTTCCTCCCGTGCGACGCACCCGGACCGCTCCGGCCCGGCGGACCGCTCCCGGCCCGCCCGGACTACTCCGGCTTGGCCGCCGCCGCCTTCTTGGCCGCGGCCGTGGTCTTCTTCGCGGCGGTGGTCTTCTTGGCCGCCGTCGTCTTCTTCGCCGCCGTGGTCTTCGCCGCCGTGGTCTTCGCGGCGGTCTTCTTGGCCGCCGTCTTCTTGGCCGCGGTCTTCTTCGCCGGGGCCTTCTTGGCGGTCTTCTTCGCCGGTCCCTTGGCGCGCTTCTCGGCGAGCAGCTCGTAGCCGCGCTCCGGCGTGATCGTCTCGACGCTGTCGCCGGTGCGCAGGGTCGCGTTGGTCTCGCCGTCCGTCACGTACGGGCCGAAGCGGCCGTCCTTGACGACCACGGGCTTCTCGCTGACGGGGTCGGTGCCGAGCTCCTTCAGCGGCGGCTTGGCGGCGGCCCGGCCACGCTGCTTGGGCTGGGCGTAGATCGCGAGGGCCTCCTCCAGCGTGATGCTGAAGAGCTGGTCCTCGCTGGTCAGCGACCGCGAGTCGGTGCCCTTCTTGAGGTACGGGCCGTACCGGCCGTTCTGCGCGGTGATCTCGACGCCCTCGGCGTCGGCGCCGACCACGCGCGGCAGGGACATCAGCTGGAGGGCCTGCTCCAGGGTGACCGTGTCCAGGGACATGTCCTTGAAGAGGGAGGCGGTGCGCGGCTTGACCGCGTTCTTGCCGGTCTTCGGGGTGTCCTCGGGGAGGATCTCCGTCACGTACGGGCCGTACCGGCCGGCCTTGGCGACGATCTGGTGGCCGCTGACCGGGTCGGTGCCGAGCTCGAAGTCGCCGCTCGGCTTGGCGAGCAGCTCCTCCGCGTACGCCACGGTGAGCTCGTCGGGCGCGAGGTCCTCGGGGACGTCGGCCTTCTGGTAGCCCTCCTGCTCCCGCTCGCCGCGCTCGACGTAGGCGCCGTAGCGGCCGACGCGGAGCACGATGCCGTCGCCGACGGGGAAGGACGAGATCTCGCGGGCGTCGATGGCGCCGAGGTCGGTGACGAGCTCCTTGAGGCCGCCGAGGTGGTCGCCGTCGCCGTTGCCGGCGTCCGCGGCGCCGCCGGACCCCTCGCCCTCGCCGAAGTAGAAGCGCTTCAGCCACGGCACGGACTGGGCCTCGCCGCGGGCGATGCGGTCGAGGTCGTCCTCCATCTTCGCGGTGAAGTCGTAGTCGACGAGCCGGCCGAAGTGCTTCTCCAGGAGGTTGACCACGGCGAAGGAGAGGAAGGACGGCACGAGAGCCGTGCCCTTCTTGAAGACGTAGCCGCGGTCGAGGATGGTGCCGATGATCGAGGCGTACGTCGACGGGCGGCCGATCTCGCGCTCTTCCAGCTCCTTGACCAGGGTGGCCTCGGTGTAGCGGGCGGGCGGCTTGGTGGCGTGGCCGTCGGCGGTGATCTCCTCGGCGGCGAGCGCGTCGCCCTCGGCGACCTGCGGCAGGCGCCGCTCGCGGTCGTCGAGCTCGGCGTTCGGGTCGTCGGCGCCCTCCACGTAGGCCTTCATGAAGCCGTGGAAGGTGATCGTCTTGCCGGAGGCCGAGAACTCGGCGTCGCGGCCGTCGGCGGAGGTGCCGCCGATCTTGACGGTGACCGAGTTGCCGGTGGCGTCCTTCATCTGGGAGGCGACGGTCCGCTTCCAGATGAGCTCGTACAGCTTGAACTGGTCGCCGGTGAGGCCGGTCTCCGCCGGGGTGCGGAAACGATCACCCGAAGGCCGGATCGCCTCGTGCGCCTCCTGCGCGTTCTTGACCTTGCCCGCGTAGACGCGCGGCTTCTCCGGCAGGTAGTCGGCGCCGTAGAGCTGCGTCACCTGGGCGCGGGCCGCGGCGACCGCGGTGTCGGAGAGCACGGTGGAGTCCGTACGCATGTAGGTGATGAAGCCGTTCTCGTACAGCTTCTGCGCCACCTGCATGGTCGCCTTCGCGCCGAAGCCGAGCTTGCGGCTGGCCTCCTGCTGGAGGGTGGTGGTGCGGAAGGGCGCGTACGGGGAGCGGCGGTACGGCTTCGACTCGACCGAGCGGACGGCGAAGCGGGTGTCGGCGAGGGCGGCCGCGAGCGCGCGGGCGTTCGCCTCGTCGAGGTGGAGCACGCTGTCGCTCTTCAGCCGGCCGTCGGCGCCGAAGTCACGGCCCTGCGCGACGCGCTTGCCGTCGACCGCGGCGAGGCGCGCGACCAGCGTGGACGGGTCGGAGGCGTCACCGGTGCGGCCGGTGGAGAAGGTGCCGGTGAGGTCCCAGTACTCGGCGGAGCGGAAGGCGATGCGCTCGCGCTCGCGCTCGACGACGAGGCGGGTGGCGACGGACTGCACGCGGCCCGCCGACAGCTTCGGCATGACCTTCTTCCACAGGACCGGCGAGACCTCGTAGCCGTACAGCCGGTCGAGGATGCGGCGGGTCTCCTGGGCGTCGACCATGCGCTGGTTCAGCTCGCGCGGGTTGGCGACGGCCTCGCGGATCGCGTCCTTGGTGATCTCGTGGAAGACCATCCGGTGGACGGGGACCTTGGGCTTGAGGACTTCCTGGAGGTGCCACGCGATGGCCTCGCCCTCGCGGTCCTCATCGGTGGCGAGGAAGAGCTCGTCGGACTCGGCGAGCAGGTCCTTGAGCTTCTTGACCTGTGCCTTCTTGTCGGCGTTGACGACGTAGATGGGCTGGAAGTCGTGCTCGACGTCGACGCCGAGGCGGCGCACCTCGCCGGTGTACTTCTCCGGCACCTCGGCGGCGCCGCTGGGGAGGTCACGGATGTGCCCGACGCTCGCCTCGACGACGTAGCCGGGGCCGAGGTAGCCCTTGATCGTCTTCGCCTTGGCAGGCGACTCGACGATGACGAGTCGGCGGCCGCCGTGTGCGGTCTCGCTGGTCGGGGACAACTTCGCTCTTCTCTCCGGTCGACGCGGTCTGCGCTGGCACGCACGTCAGCGACACGCACGGTGACGCTGGCGTCGCTGCGGAGTGTGACGGTACAACCCGCCCCCGTGTCAAACAGGGAAAGCCCGCAACGGCCACTCGAACGGTAACCCGACTCCTGCCCTTCCTGCCGCCCGGACTGCCGGACCGGCGGGGCGGTTCACTGTGGGGCGGGTCTCAGACGCGGCCGAAGCACCAGAGGCCGAGGGCGAGGAAGAGCGCCCCCGCGAGGCCCGCGAAGGCGGCGGCGGCGCGGGGCGCGACGCCGAGCGCGACCGGCTCGCCCTGCCGGACCCGGACGGTCGTCCACAGCAGCAGCGCGCCTCCGAACAGCGTGAACGCCGCCCCCGCGAAGATCGCCGGCCCGCTCTCCATGCCCGTACCCGCTTTCCGTCCCGGCGCCGTCCCGCGCGAAGTGTGTCTCCCGAGGGGAGGCTGACACCTCCCGGCGTCACGGACGCGAATTCCGGGTGAACGACGCGGGCCGGGCCGTCCGGTTTCACGAAGATGGCCGGTAGTGCCGGACTACTCCGAGGCCGGCTTCTCCTCCGGAAGGAGGGACTCCGGGGTGAGGAAGCCCTCCTCCACGAGGAGCCGGATGGCCTGCGGGGTGCGGTCCCGCAGCAGCACCGGGTCCTCGCCCATGAGCTGGGCGATCGCGTCGAGGATCCGGCCGGCGCTGAGGGAGCCGTCGCAGACGCCCGCGAAACCGGCGCCCACGTGGTCGACCCGGGTGGCGCGGCGCATGCCCCGGTTCTGCCGCAGGACGACGTGCTCGGGGTCCTCGGCGCCGGGCAGCCCGACCTGCTCCTGGACCACCTCGGGGGCGAGGGTGAAGCTGTCCGCGAGCAGAGCGGCGTCGTCGCGGGTCCGCAGGTAGTCCTGGCGCTCGAAGTGGGCGCTGACCGTCGGGCCGAGCGGCTGCTCCACCGGGTGCGGCCACTCCTCGATCACGATCGACGGCTCGGCCTCGCCCGCGGCCACCGCCGGGTGGCGCCGCAGGGTGATCCAGCCGAAGCCGATGGCCTTGGTCCCGCTCGCCTCGAAGGCGTCCAGCCAGCGGTCGTACGCCGCCCGGTACGCCTCGGGGTCGCCCCGGTGGTCGCCGCTGTCCCGCAGCCACAGCTCGGTGTACTGGGTGATGTCCTGCACCTCGCGCTGGACGATCCAGGCGTCGCAGCCGCGCGGCACCCAGGAGCGGAGCCGGTCCTGCCACTCCTCGCCGTCGACGTGCTGCCAGTTGGCGAGGAACTGCGCGTACCCCCCGTCGTTGAGCCGTTCGCCGGCCTGCTGGACGAGGGTCCGGCACAGGTCGTCGCCGCTCATCCCGCCGTCCCGGTAGGTGAGCCCGGCGCCGGGGGAGATCACGAACGGCGGGTTGGAGACGACCAGGTCGTACGTGTCGCCGTCCACCGGCTCGTACAGCGAGCCCTCCAGGAGCTCGGCCTCGCGGGCCCCGGAGAGCGCGAGCGTCAGCCGGGTGAAGTCCAGCGCCCGGGGGTTGAGGTCGGTGGCGGTGACCAGGGTGGCGTGGCGTGCGGCGTGCAGGGCCTGGATGCCGGAACCGGTGCCGAGGTCGAGGGCGGCGGCGACCGGGGTGCGGACGGTGATGCCGGCGAGGGTGGTGGAGGCGCCGCCGACGCCGAGGACGACGCCCTCCTCCTTGGAGCCGATCCCGCCGGCGCCGCCGACGGCGCAGCCCAGGTCGGAGACGATGAACCAGTCCTCGCCCTCCGGTCCGCCGTACGGCCGCACGTCGACGGTCGCGCGGACGGCACCGTCCCGCTCGACCACCCAGCCGTCGGCCAGCGCCTCCGCCAGCGGGAGGGCGGCGGCGGCCCGGGCGGGCCCGACGGACTCCTGGAGCAGGAAGAGCCGGACGAGGGTCTCCAGCGGGGAGTCGCCGCGGGTGGCGCGCAGGGCGGGCACGGTCTCGCTGCGGGCGAGCGCCGCGTAGGCGGGGGCGCCGAGCCGGTCGAGGAGACCGTCGGCGGTGAAGTCCGCGGCGAGCAGGGCCTCGCGCAGTCGGGCGGCGTGCGCGGGCACCGGGAGGCTGGTGGTCAGGCTGGTCGTACTCACGTGCTCCATTGTGACGTCCGCCCCCGGCATCCCGGTCGACGACAGCCCGGCGAGGGGCGACCCGTCGCCGACGGACCGACGGCCGGCACCGGGCTGCCCGGTGCCGGCCGCCGCGAACGCCTGTACGGAGGCGCGGAGCCCAGAACTCCGCGGAGGCGGTCAGGACTCCGCGGAGGGGGTCAGGACTCCGCGGAGGCGGAGGCCGTCGCCTTCGGCGAGGCCGAGGTGGTGGGCGTGGCCGTGGCGCCCGCCTTCGGGGAGGCGGAGCCGGACGGCGTCTTCGGGACCGACGGGGTCGGCTTCTGGCAGCCGGGCTGCTGGGCCATGGCCTGGCCCAGCTCGCCGTTCTCCAGGTTGGCCAGCGCGTTCTGGTCCATCTTCTCGATCTTGGTGAGGCCGTCGGCGACGTCCTTCAGCCCCTCGGCGAACTTCTGCTGGTTCGTCGGGTCCAGCGCGTCGACCTGCTTCTTCAGCCCGTCGTAGGCGACGGCGGTCGCGTTGAGCTCCGCGATGACGTCCTTCTGGACCTTCTCGCCGTTCTCGATCGGCGGGACGCCGGCGCTCTCCACGGCCTTGGCCAGCGCCCGGTCGGCGTCCGCGATGTCCTTGAACGCCTTGGAGTCGGCGGCCTGGATCTCCGCCGGACGGCTGTCGGCCGCGGTCGAGATGATGATCTGGTGGGCGTCGGCCCGCTTCTGGATCTGCGGCTTGGCCTGGTCGCAGAACGACTTGGCCCAGTCGTTGACCTTGTCGCCCTCGTCCTCGCTGCAGCCGGACAGCACGAGCACCAGTACCGCACCGCCGGACAGCGCTGCCGCAAGCTTCTTGTTCACCGGATCGGTCCCTTCCAAGACTCTCGGCCCCGGAACATACACGCCGCGCGGACGACTTCCACCTTTCGTACGAGGGATTCCTCCCGTGTTGAATCCGTTTGACCCAAGGGACGCCCGGCCTCCGGGCGGTCCGCGCGTCCGGGAAATGAGACGGACGCCACGTCAGGCGACGGCCACCGGACGGCGCTTGGAGGCGCGGACCGCGACGGCCACCACGAGCAGCGCGAGGACGGCGATCCCGGCCCGCGCCCAGGCGTTCGCGTCCTCGCCGTGGCCGAAGCGGACCACGGCCGGGGCGATCAGCAGCGCCACCAGGTTCATCACCTTCAGGAGCGGATTGATCGCCGGCCCGGCGGTGTCCTTGAACGGGTCGCCGACGGTGTCGCCGATCACCGTCGCCTCGTGCGCCGGGCTGCCCTTGCCGCCGTGGTTGCCGTCCTCGACCAGCTTCTTGGCGTTGTCCCAGGCGCCGCCGGAGTTGGCCAGGAAGACCGCCATCAGCGCGCCGGTGCCGATCGCCCCGGCGAGGTACGCGCCGAGCGGGCCGACGCCGAGCGCGAAGCCGACCGCGACGGGGGCGGTGACGGCGAGCAGCCCGGGCGTGGCGAGCTCCCGCAGCGCGTCCTTGGTGCAGATGTCGACGACCCGCCCGTACTCGGGGAGCTCGGTGCCGTCCATGATCCCGGGGTGCTCGCGGAAC
Source organism: Streptomyces sp. NPDC047974 (assembly GCF_040653375.1). NCBI lineage: Bacteria > Bacillati > Actinomycetota > Actinomycetes > Kitasatosporales > Streptomycetaceae > Streptomyces > Streptomyces sp. NPDC047974. Next base: position 27,801 of record NZ_JBEZNU010000021.1, on the reverse strand, counting down.
TGCCGCCGCACCTCGTAGACCACCGAACCGGCCGACCGTGAGACCGCGTTGACGGCCAGTCCGGAGAAGAGGAAGACGACGGCCGCGCCGAGGATCAGCCCGACGAGGTTGTTGGGCTGCGAGATGTCCATGGAGAGTGTCAACTCCTCCGCCCTGGCGCCGACCTCGGCGACGGAGGTGGCGATGGCGTCGCGGTACGAGCCGAAGAGCGCGGCGGCGGCGAGGACGGCGGTCGCGATCGCGATGCCCTTGGTGATCGCCTTGGTGGTGTTGCCGACGGCGTCCAGCTCGGTGAGGACCTGCGCCCCGGCGCCGCCGACCTCCCCGGACATCTCGGCGATGCCCTGCGCGTTGTCGGCGACCGGGCCGAAGGTGTCCATGGCGACGATCACGCCGACCGTGGTGAGCAGCCCTGTCCCGGCGAGTGCGACCGCGAACAGCGCCAGCATCACGGAGGCACCGCCGAGCAGGAAGGCCCCGTAGACGGCGAGCGCGATGAGGAGCGCCGCGTACACCGCGGACTCCAGGCCGATGGCGACGCCGGCGAGGACGACGGTGGCGGGGCCGGTGAGCGCGGAGCGGCCGATGTCCTGGACGGGGCGGCGGCCGGTCTCGGTGAAGTAGCCGGTGAGCCGCTGGATGAGCGCGGCGAGGAGGATCCCGATGGCGACGGCGACCAGGGCGAGGACCCGGGGGTCGCCGGCGTGCTCGTTCAGGCCGGGCACGGTGACGCCGGCCAGGTCGGCGTAGGAGGACGGCAGGTAGACGAAGGCGGCGACGGCGACGAGGGCGAGGGAGACGACGGCGGAGACGAAGAAGCCCCGGTCGACGGCGCGCATCCCGCCGCGGTCGGAGCGCCGGGGCGCGACGGCGAGGACGCCGACGACGGCGGTGAGGACGCCGATCGCGGGCACGACCAGCGGGAAGACCAGGCCGTGGTCGCCGAAGGCGGCCTTGCCGAGGATCAGGGCGGCGACCAGGGTGACGGCGTACGACTCGAAGAGGTCGGCGGCCATGCCCGCGCAGTCGCCGACGTTGTCGCCCACGTTGTCGGCGATGGTGGCGGCGTTGCGCGGATCGTCCTCGGGGATGCCCTTCTCGACCTTGCCGACGAGGTCGGCGCCGACGTCGGCGGCCTTGGTGAAGATGCCGCCGCCGACCCTCATGAACATGGCGATGAGGGCGGCGCCGAGGCCGAAGCCCTCCAGGACCTTGGGGGCGTCGGCGGCGTAGACGAGGACGACGCAGGCCGCGCCGAGCAGCCCGAGCCCGACCGTGCACATGCCGACGACGCCGCCGGTGCGGAAGGCGATGCGCAGGGCCCGGTGGGCCGCCTCCACGGGGTCCCGGCCGGGTTCGCCGGGGGCCGGGGCGGCCTCCCGCGCGGCGGCGGCGACCCGGACGTTGGCCCGGACCGCGAGCCGCATCCCCACGTAGCCGGTGACCGCCGAGAACAACGCCCCGACCAGGAAGAACAGCGAGCGGCCGGCCCGCTGCGACCAGGAGTCGGCGGGCAGGGCGAGGAGCAGGAGGAAGACGACGACGGCGAAGAGCGCGATGGTACGCAGCTGGCGGGCGAGGTACGCGTTGGCGCCCTCCTGCACGGCGGCGGCGATCCGCCGCATCACCGGGGTGCCCTCGTCGGCCTTGAGCACCTGCCGGCCGAAGAGCCGGGCGGTGACCAGTGCGGCGAGGGCGACCCCGGCGATGACGGCGACGATCGTCCGGTTCCCGCTGGTGAGCACCGCCGCGGCGAGGGCGGCGGGGGCCTGGGCCAATTCCGGTTCCGGGTGCATGGGCACGGATCATAGGCAGCAGAAGCGGGGCGAAAGGGATAGAAGGGATGGCACCCCGCCGGAATCCTTCGATTGCCCCGGGAACGGCGGCCCGGAACGAAAAACAGAAGAGGCCCTGCCGCTGGGGCAGAGCCTCTTCCGGTACGCCTCCGGGGGCGCGGGGTCAGGACAGGACGTCCGCGTCCGCCTCCGCCGGGGAGGTGGGCCAGGTCATCCGGATGGTGCCGCCGTCCTCGCCGGCGGTCACCTCGACGTCGTCGACGAGCCCCCGGATCACGGCGAGACCCATCTCGTCCTCGCCGTCGGCCTCGTCGGACTCCTCCGCCGGGGCCTCGGCGCGCGCGCCGGGGACACCGGCGGCGGCGCCCGAACCGGGCACCTCGTCGCCGACCTCGATGGAGAACGTCTTCTCCTCCTCGGTCAGCACGACCCGGATGGGTGTGGTGACGCCGCCGAGGCGGTGCAGCCCGACCGCGCGGGAACACGCCTCGCCGACGGCGAGGCGCACCTCGTCGAGGACCGCCTCGTCCACCCCGGCCCGGCGGGCGACCGCGGCCGCCACCAGGCGGGCCGTGCGGACGTGCTCGGGCTGGGCGCTGAAGCGGAGTTCAACGGTGGCCATGGGATCCCCCCGGTCAGTCGACCGCGTTGACGGCCTCGTCGACCGAGGTGTGGATCGGGAAGACCTTGGTGAGGCCCGTGATCCGGAAGATCTTGAGGATGCGCTCCTGGTTGCAGACCAGGCGCAGCGAACCCTCGTGCGCACGCACGCGCTTCAGGCCACCCACGAGCACGCCGAGGCCGGTGGAGTCGAGGAAGTCCACTCCCTCCATGTCGACGACCAGGTGGTAACTGCCGTCGTTCACCAACTCGACCAACTGCTCGCGCAGCTTGGGCGCGGTATAAACATCAATCTCGCCACCGACCTCGACGACCGTACGGTCGCCGCCAGCTCCGGGCACAGTGCGAGTCGACAGGGACAGGTCCACGGATCCTCCAGCACCTTGCTATCGGGCGTTCGCCCCCTCGGATCTCCCGGGCGGAGTCGGAGAACGAATCGCCAGCCGCGATGGCATTCAATCACTTACCAGCAGCCATGCACGACGCCTTGGAAGCATTGTCCGTCACGCCGGTGACACACTCGGTGCCGATGGCCAAGAATCACCGCACCGCTCGACCCGCCGGGGACACGGGCAGCCGCCCCTCCCCGCACCGGGTCCTCGAACGGCTCGCCTCGGGCGAGAGCCGCGCCGCGCGCATCACTCATATGGAGCACATGCCCGCTCGGGCGGGCCGTCATGCCGTCTGGCCGGACCGCGTCCGCTCCGAGGTGATCGCCGCGATCCAGGACGCCGGCATCGAGCACCCCTGGGCCCACCAGGCCGAGGCCGCCGAGCACGCCCTCGACGGCGAGTCCGTGGTGATCGCCACGGGTACCGCCTCCGGCAAGTCGCTCGCCTACCTCGCCCCCGTCCTCTCCACCCTCCTCGACGGCGCCGAGGCCGCCAACGGCCGCGGCACGACCGCGCTCTACCTCTCCCCCACCAAGGCCCTCGCCGCCGACCAGCGCCGCGCCGTCCGCGAGCTGGCCGCCCCGCTCGGCAACCGGATCCGGCCCGCCGTCTACGACGGCGACACCCCCGTCGAGGAACGCGAGTGGGTCCGGCAGTACGCGAACTACGTGCTCACCAACCCCGACATGCTGCACCGGGGCATCCTGCCCTCCCACCCCAGGTGGTCCTCCTTCCTGCGCTCGCTGCGCTACGTCGTCATCGACGAGTGCCACACCTACCGGGGCGTCTTCGGCTCCCACGTCGCCCAGGTCCTGCGCCGGCTGCGCCGGGTCTGCGCCCGGTACGGCTCCGATCCGGTCTTCCTCCTCGCCTCCGCCACCTCCGCCGACCCCGCCCGCGCCGCCGGCCGGCTCACCGGTCTGCCCGTCACCGAGGTCTCCGACGACGCCTCCCCCCGCGGCGAACTCGTCTTCGCCCTGTGGGAGCCGCCCCTCACCGAGCTCCAGGGCGAGCGGGGCGCCCCGGTCCGCCGCACCGCCACCGCCGAGACCGCCGACCTCCTCACCGACCTCACCCGGCAGGGCGTCCGCACGGTCGCCTTCGTCCGCTCCCGGCGCGGCGCCGAACTGATCTCGGTGATCGCCCAGGAACGACTCGCCGAGACCGACCGGGCCCTCGCCCGCCGGGTCGCCGCCTACCGGGGCGGCTACCTCCCCGAGGAGCGCCGCGCCCTGGAACGGGCCCTGCACTCCGGGGAGCTCCTCGGCCTCGCCGCCACCACCGCCCTGGAGCTGGGCGTGGACGTCTCCGGCCTCGACGCCGTCCTCATCGCCGGCTACCCCGGCACCCGGGCCTCGCTGTGGCAGCAGGCCGGCCGGGCGGGCCGCTCCGGCGAGGGCGCCCTCGCCGTCATGATCGCCCGCGACGACCCGCTGGACACCTTCCTCGTCCACCACCCCGAGGCGATCTTCGACCAGCCGGTCGAGTCGACCGTCCTGGACCCCGACAACCCCTACGTCCTCGCCCCCCATCTCTGCGCCGCCGCCTCCGAACTCCCCCTCACCGAGTCCGACCTCGCCCTCTTCGGCCCCGCCGCACCCGGCCTCATGCCGCAGCTGGAGGGCGCCGGGCTGCTCCGCCGCCGCGCCGGCGGCTGGTACTGGACCCGCCGCGAGCGCGCCGCCGACCTCGCCGACATCCGGGGCGGCGGCGGCAGCCCGGTCCGGATCGTCGAGGAGGGCACCGGACGGCTCCTCGGCACGGTCGACGAGGCCGCCTCCCACGCCTCCGTCCACGAGGGCGCCGTCCACCTCCACCAGGGCCGCACCTACCTGGTCCGCACACTGGACCTGGAGGACTCCGTCGCCCTCGTCGAGGAGGCCGTCCCGCCGTACTCGACCGTCGCCCGCGACACCACCTCCATCCGCGTCCTGGAGACCGACACCGAGGTCCCCTGGGGTGCGGGCCGCCTCTGCTACGGCTCCGTCGAGGTCACCAACCAGGTCGTCTCCTTCCTGCGCCGCCGGCTGATCACGGGCGAGGTCCTCGGCGAGACCAAGCTCGACCTGCCGCCCCGCACCCTGCGCACCCGGGCCGTGTGGTGGACGGTCACCGAGGACCAGCTCGACGCCGCCCGGATCACCCCGGAGATCCTCGGCGGTGCCCTGCACGCCGCCGAACACGCCTCCATCGGCATGCTGCCGCTCTTCGCCACCTGCGACCGCTGGGACATCGGCGGCGTCTCCGTCCCGCTCCACCCGGACACCCTGCTGCCGACCGTCTTCGTGTACGACGGCCACCCCGGCGGCGCCGGCTTCGCCGAACGCGCCTTCCACACCGCCCGGACCTGGCTCGCCGCCACCCGCGAGGCGATCGCGTCCTGCGAGTGCGAGGCCGGCTGCCCCTCCTGCATCCAGTCCCCCAAGTGCGGCAACGGCAACGACCCCCTCCACAAACGAGGCGCCATCCGCCTCCTCACCGAACTCCTCCGCGAACCCCCCGCGACCCCCGCAGCCACGACACCCGCCCCGGAACCGGACCCGAAGCCGGAGACCGATCCGGAGCCCGATCCGGAGACCGTTCCGGAGACCGATCCGGCGTAGGAGGCTCACCGGAGGCGTCAGGGGGGCGGAGGGGTCAGGGCGCGGAGGGATCAGGGGGCGGAGGGATCAGGGGCGGGTGCGGCCGGGCCCGCGCGTGATCGGGCCGTGGGGGCCCACGGCCCGGCGGCCACCCGGGCCGTCACCTCCGCCTCGGCACCGGTGAGCCGGCAGTGGAGCAGCTCGGCGCCCTGCGCGGCGGCGACGCGGCGGGCCGCCGCGCACGCCTCCGGCTCGCCCCGGACCGCCCGGTCGGCGGCGGCGAGGGCCGCGAGGTCCGCCGCGCCGCCGGCCCGGTGCCGGGCGGCCACCGCCTGTCCGAGCGCCAGCACCGCCCCGAAGACCACGCACAGGGCGCAGGCCGCGAAGGCCGTCCACACGCTCGCGACGCCCTGGTCGCCGTGTCCGCGCCTCACAGCGGCCCCCCTCCCCCGACGGTGTCCTCGGCGAGGGCCGCGGCCCCGGCCCGCAGGGTCACGCCCAGGCCGCCCGGCCCGGGCGCCGCGGCCTCCACGGTCACCCGCCACAGCTCTCCCTCCCGCGCCACCGCCACCCGGGCCCCCTCGGGCGCGGCGGCCCGGGCGGCGGCCACGACGGCGTCCGCGGGCTCCGAACGGGCCGCCGCCCGCGCCCCGGCCCTGGCCGCGTCCACGCACCGGATCTGCGCGGCGGACGCGGCCAGCGCCCACAGCAGCGCCATGGCGAAGAGCGCGAGCACCGGCAGCACCACCGCCGCCTCCACGGTCACCGACCCCCGGTCCCGGTCAGAACGGCGCATCGAGCGCCTTCGTGACCAGGGATTCCAGGGCGCCCGAGACGGACCCGCCGGTCACCACCTTGTAGAACACGGCGGCCAGGCCGGCCGCCGTGAGCGTGCCCAGCGCGTACTCGACCGTGCTCATGCCGCTGTCGGTCCGCAGCGCGGCCCGCCGGGCCGCCCAGAACCCCCGCAGCGCCGCCCGCACCCACGTGTATGCCGTTTCCATCTCTGTTCCCTCCGTCGTTCCGTCCGTCGTTCCGTCGGTTCACGTCGTGTCGTCGTGTCGTCGTTCAGGGCCCGAGCAGGCCCTTCGCCAGGCCGATCACCACCGGGGCCACCCCGACCGCGAGGAACGCGGGCAGGAAGCACAGCCCCACGGGGGCGCTGATCAGCACCTCGGCCCGGCGGGCCCGGGCGGCGGCCGCGCGGGCGGTCGCCGCCCGCAGTCCGGCCGCGTGCCGGGCCACCGCCTCCGCGGCGGGCGCCCCGGAGGCGTCGGCCCGTTCCAGGCAGCGGGCGAGCCCCTCGGCGCCCGGTATCGCGCCGAATCGCCCCCACACCTCCGCCGGTTCACCGCCGAGCCGCAGCTCGGCGGCGGTCCGCAGCAGCCGCTCCCCGAGCGGCCCGCCGAGGGACCGCCCCACCGCCTCCGCCGCCTCTCCCGGCCCGGCTCCGGCCGAGACGCAGGCCGCCAGCAGGTCGGCCGCCAGCGGGAGCCGCGCCGCCGCCTCCCGGTCCGCGGCCGGCACCCGGGAGGCTCCGGCCCGCCGCAGCCACCACCGGGCGCCGAGCACTCCGCCCACGAAGGCGAGCAGCGCCGCCACCGCCCCGAGGAACACCCCCGCGACGAGCACCGCGCCCACGACCGCCGCCCGCACCGCTGTCGGCACCTCCCGCAGTCCGGCCGGCAGCCGCGCCCACCGCCGCCCCTGCTCCCCGGCCGGCGCCCCGGTCCGCGCCCCCAAGGGCCCGCCGCCGGCGTCCGCCAGCAGCCCGCCGAGCCGTCGCCGAGCGCCCCGCCCGCCGCGCACCCGCGCCAGTCGCCGCCAGGCCCGGCCGAGCAGCCAGCAGCCCAGGAGCAGCAGCGGGGCCGCCCTCACCAGCGGTTCACCGAACATCGCCGCCTCCCGCCCGAACGATCCGCGCGGCCCACCACAGCCCGACCGCCTCCAGCGCGCCGCCGAGCACCAGACAGGCCCCTCCGGCGGGGGTGTGCAGCAGCACCCTCAGCGGCTCCGCGCCCATGACCGCGCCGAGGCCGATCCCGGCCACCGGGAGGGCCGCGAGCACGGCCACCGTGGCCCATGCCCCGGACAGTTCGGCCCGCAGCGCCTCGCGCCGCTCGTCCTGCTCCCGGAGGGCGGCCTCCAGCCGGTCGAGGCCCGCGGCCAGCCCCGCGCCGCTGTCGACGGCCACCTGCCAGCAGGCTGCGAGACCTGCGAGGCCTTCGGCGCCCGCCCGGCGGGCCGCTCTCCGCAGCGCCTCCGGCACGTCGCCGCCGAAGCCGACCGCGGCGAGCACGCGAGGCTCCTCCGCGCCGAGGGCGCCGGTGCGGCGGGCCGCGTAGGCGAGGGCGTGGCCCGGCTGGCGGCCGGCCCGCAGCTCGCCGCCCGCGGCCTCGCAGAGCGCCACCACCCGCCCGGCCAGCGCCTCCCGCTCCTTGCGCGCCCCGGCCGCCCTCAGCCGCCGCCGCACGAGCGGGACGGCCAGGGCGCCCACGGCCAGCGGCAGCGGCGACCCGCCCGCCAGCGCGATCAGCCCGGCGGCGGGCAGACAGAGCCACTCCGGTCGCCCCCGGGCGGCCGCCCGCCAGCGGCCGAGGGCCGCCCGGCCGAAGCCCCCGCTTCCGTACCCGGCTCCCTCCCCGGAGAGCAGGGCCCGCGCCCGCAGGACCACGCGGCGGCGCCCGGCCGCCTGCCGGAGGGCGAGCACGGCTCCGGCGGCCAGGAGACAGGACCCGGCGTACAGCCCGACCGTCACGGGGCACCTCCGACGAGCGCGCGCAGGCGGGGCCAGCCCCGCTCCCGCTCGAAGCCGGACGGGGCCCAGCGGAGCGCGGGCACCGTCCGCACGAGACCGTCCCGGTCCCGCTCCAGGACGTGGACCTCGGCGATCCGGCGGCGCCCGTCGGGGTCGCGCACCAGGTGCAGCACGGCGGAGAGTCCGGCGCCGAGCTGGCTGTGGAGGGCGGCGCGGTCGAGTCCCGCGGCCGTGCCGAGCGCTTCCAGCCGGGCGGGCACATCGGAGGCCGTGTTGGCGTGGAGCGTGCCCGAGCCGCCCTCGTGCCCGGTGTTGAGGGCCGCCAGGAGGTCGACGGCCTCGCCGCCGCGGACCTCGCCGACGACGAGCCGGTCGGGCCGCATCCGCAGGGCCTGGCGGACCAGGTCCCGGAGGGTGACGAGGCCGGCGCCCTCCTGGTTCGGCGGCCGGGCCTCCAGCCGCACCACATGGGGGTGGTCGGGGCGCAGCTCGGCCGAGTCCTCGGCGAGGACGATCCGCTCGCGCTCCCCGACGAGCCCGAGCAGGGCGGCGAGGAGCGTCGTCTTGCCCGTGCCGGTGCCTCCACTGACCAGGTACGACACCCGGGCCCCGATCAGCGCGCGCAGGACCCGGTCACCGCCGGGCGGCACCGTCCCCGCGGCCGTGAGCTCCTCCAGAGTGAAGGCCCGGGGGCGCATCACCCGCAGCGAGAGGCAGGTGGAGCCGACGGCGACGGGCGGGAGGACCGCGTGCATGCGGGTGCCGTCGGGCAGCCGGGCGTCCACCCAGGGCCGGGCGTCGTCGAGGCGGCGCCCGGCCACGGCCGCGAGCCGCTGGGCGAGCCTCCGGACGGCGGCGGCGTCCGCGAAGACGACGGGCGCCCGCTCCAGGCCCGCGCCCCGGTCGACCCACACCCGGTCGGGCGCCGAGACGAGGACGTCGGTGACGTCCGGATCGGCGAGGAGGGCCTCCAGCGGCCCCGCGCCGGTCAACTCGCACCGCAGCTCCTCGGCGGCCCCCAGCACCTCGGTGTCCCCGAGCAGGCGCCCCTGGGCCCGCAGCGCGGCCGCCACGCGGGCCGGGGTCGGCTCGGCGCCGCTCGCCGCGAGCCGCTGCCGCACGGCGTCGAGGAGCCCGGCCCCGCCCGCCCGCGCGACCGGAGACGCACCGGACGGGGCGGTCTCCACCGCGCCGGTGCCGGTCATGCCGCACCACCGGAGGGCAGCGCCTGCTCCCAGAAGGCGGCGCAGAAGCGGCCGAGCGGGCCCCGGGGGTCGGCGCCCGGTGGGGTGCCCTCGTCCTGGCCCGTCACGATGACGGGGTCGTAGGGGAGCTCGCCGGCGAGCGGCAGCCGCAGCGCGTCGGCGACCCAGCGCTCGTCGAGCCCGGCCGCGTACGGCCCGCGGACCACGGCCCGCAGGTCGCGGACGCCGAGGGAGAGGGTGCCGGCGATGCGGTGGGCGGCGGCGACCGCCCGCAGCTCGCCGGGGACGACGAGGAGGCCGAGGTCGAGCTGGGCCAGGACCTCGGCCCCGGCCTCGTCGACGGCGCGCGGCAGGTCGACCACGACGACCCCGCCGCCGCGCCGGGCCGCGGCGAGCACGGCCCGGACCGCGTCGGGCGGCACGGAGCCGGTGGGCTCCCGGCCCCAGCTCAGCACCCGCACGCCCCGGGCCGCGGGCAGCGAATCGGCCAGGGCGCCGCCGGCCAGCCGTCCCTTCGAGGCGGTGAAGTCGCTCCAGCGCCTGCCCTCCTCCCGCTCGGCGCCGAGGAGCACGTCGAGCCCGCCGCCGAGCGGGTCGCCGTCGACGAGCAGGGTCCGCCGGCCCGAGCGGGCTGCGGCGAGCGCGAGTCCGCAGGCGAGGGTGGAGGCGCCGGCTCCGCCGCGTCCGCCGACGACGCCGACGGTCAGCGCCGTCCGGCCGCCCCCTTCGGCGGCGTCGGCGATCCGCTCGACGAGCCGGGACTCGGCGCCCGGCAGCCTGAGCACGCTGTCCGCGCCGAGCTCGACGGCGAGCCGCCACACCTCCGGGTCGTCCGGGTCCCGTCCGACGAGGACGACCCCGGGCCGGCGCACAGAGCCCCGGCAGCGGGCCGCGACGTCCTCGCCGACCAGGACGAGCGGGGGATCCGTCCAGCTCGCCCGCCGCTCGGGCACCCGGTGGTGCACCTCGGGCTCGACGCCGGCCGCGGCGCACAGCCGCAGCAGGTCGTCGAGGAGGACGACGTCCTCGGTGACGATCAGCGGACCGGGGCCGCGCACCCCTTCCCCGTCCCGTGCCGTGGACTCGTGCCGCGCCATGGCTTCGTGCTCCGCTCCCGTGCGGGAGAACGTCGGCTTGTGCATCGCGCACACCCCTCTCGTGATTCCTGCGGGCCGCGAACTTCGCGACGGGAATCACGGTGAGGCCGAGCGGGAAATCGTGCGGAGCCCACCGAAAAACTGTGGACAATCCACCGCTTGTGAATATCTCGACCACCCGTCCGAGGACTGTCCGGAACGCAGCCCGACGGTTACTCTGGGTGACGAAATCGAGGGATCGCCGGGAGCCGGGCAGCCGGACGCGCGGCGGCGGAAGGGAAGGGATCGAGCCATGGCCCAGCGGGCGAAAACGGCTCCGGACATGCGACGACCCCCGCCGGGGGGGAGAGCGGGGGTCGTCTCTCCGGCCGACTCGGGGGGGGGAGGAGCCGGTCCGGGTTAGCACGGTCGCGAACGATCCGTGACTTCCATGGTGTACCCGAGAGCCTTCTCAGGCAAACCCACGCGCCCCAGCGTACGCCGAATGGCGGGCACCTATGCTCAGCGTTGTGGAAAACCACTCCTTGCCGCGCACAGCCGCCTTCTTTGACCTGGACAAGACGGTCATTGCGAAGTCTTCGACGCTGACCTTCAGCAAGTCCTTCTACCGGGGCGGACTGATCAGCCGCCGGGCCGCTCTGCGGACGGCCTACATCCAGTTCGTGTTCCTGATCGGCGGGGCCGATCACGACCAGATGGAGCGGATGCGCGAATATCTTTCCGCGCTCTGCAAAGGCTGGAACGTGGCCCAGGTCAGGGAACTCGTCGCCGAGACCCTGCACGACCTCATCGACCCGATCATCTACGACGAGGCCGCCTCCCTCATCGAGGAGCACCACGCCGCCGGCCGCGACGTCGTGATCGTCTCCACCTCCGGCGCCGAGGTGGTCGAGCCGATCGGCGAGATGCTCGGGGCCGACCGGGTCGTCGCCACCCGGATGGTGGTCGGCGAGGACGGCTGCTTCACCGGAGAGGTGGAGTACTACGCCTACGGCCCGACGAAGGCCGAGGCCGTCCGCGAGCTGGCGAAATCGGAGGGGTACGACCTCTCCCGCTGCTACGCCTACAGCGACTCGGCGACCGACCTCCCCATGCTGGAGGCGGTCGGGCACCCGTACGCGGTCAACCCCGACCGGACGCTGCGCCGCGAGGCGGTCGCCCGGGAGTGGCCGGTGCTGGTCTTCGACCGGCCGGTGCGGCTGAAGCAGCGGCTGCCGGAGTTCCGGATGCCGCCGCGTCCGGCGCTGATGGCCGCGGCGGCCGTGGGCGCGGCGGCGGCGACGGCGGGGCTGGTCTGGTACGCCACCCGGCGGCGCCACCGGGCCGCGACGGCGGCCCTCGCCGGGAGCTGACCGCTTGTCCCGTTTTCGGGCGATCCGGCTCTGAGGACCCGGAAAGAGCGGAAAGAAGCGGACCCACCACTTTCGCTTACCGGCGGACAGGAGTAGAAAGGAATCAGGCCCGCGAGACCTGGGACATCCGAGAGGATCACCTGTTGAGCATGAAGGCCCCACGGACCTGACGCACAAAAACCTGGCACCCACGCGACGTCGACCCGTCGATTACGGGCCAGCCGCACCAGGCGAAGGGCAAAGCACCCCGCCTGATGGGCACATATCGAGGACGCTTGGTAACTGGGTGGACGTGCCAGCGGCGGTACTGAAGGTTGGTACCGCCGCAACCCATGTCCGGGGGTTTTCTCAGGCGGCGCCGCGCTGAAGCGCCTCGCAGACCGCCGTCGACTCCCGGACGCCGAGTTCCACCGCGCGACCGCAGTGCGCGATCCAGCCGCCGACGCCCTCCGGGGTGCCGGTGAGGTAGCCCTCGAAGGCGGCCGCGTAGGCGGCCCGGCCCTGCTCCGCGTGGCCGACCTCGGCCGGGCAGATGCCCTTCGGGTCGAGACCGCTGCCCTCCAGCACGATCCGCTCGGCGGTCCGGGCGACGAGGCCGTTGTGCGAGGTGAAGGGGCGCAGGGCGAGCAGTTCGCCGTGGACCACGGCGGAGACGACCAGCGCCGGGGCCTCGCTGCCGGCGACGACGAGCTCCGCGAGGCCGTCGAGGCGGGCGGCGACCTCGTCCGGGGTGGGCAGCGGGGCCTCGATCAGCGGCTCGGTCACGGCCTCGCCGGCCTGCCGGGGGCGGCCGGTCGACTCCTCGTGCTCGCCCGCGGCGACCAGGTGGAGCCGGGCCAGCACGCGGAGCGGCGACTGGCGCCAGATGGAGAGCAGTTCGCCCGCCTCCGCGCTCAGGCGCAGGGCGGCGCCGACGGTGCGGGCCTCGGGGTCGGCACTGAAGTCGGTCCGGCGGCGGACCTCTTCCAGGGCCCAGTCGGCACCGGCCAGCGCGGCCGAGCCGCGGGCGCCGCGGAGCGCAGCCTCGTGGGCGATCTCGTTGCTGCGGCGGCGCATCACACGGTGGCCGTAGACCCGGTCGACGGCCTTGCGTACGGAGTCCACCGCGTCGGCGACGCCCGGCAGGGTGCCGAGGGCGGCCAAGGGGTCAGAGGCGTGCGTACTCATAAGTAAGGAGGCTACGCGCCCCGGGGGCCCGCCCCACGATGGAGTGGTCTTCTTCATAGACCTCGACCACTCGGTGCGTTCATGCCACTACGCTAGGTGAACATGAAGATCGCTTTCGTCGGGAAGGGCGGCAGCGGCAAGACGACGCTGTCCTCGCTCTTCGTCCGCCACCTCGCCGCCACCGAGTCGCCGGTCGTCGCCGTCGACGCGGACATCAACCAGCACCTGGGGGCCGCGCTCGGCCTCACCGAGGCGGAGGCGGCCGCGCTGCCCGCGATGGGGGCGCACCTGCCGCTCATCAAGGAGTACCTGCGCGGCAGCAACCCCCGGATCGCCTCGGCCGAGACGATGATCAAGACGACGCCGCCCGGGAAGGGTTCCCGGCTGCTGCGGGTCCGGGAGGAGAACCCGGTGTACGAGGCGTGCGCCCGGCAGGTGCGGCTCGACCCGGGCGAGGTGCGGCTGATGGCGACCGGGCCGTTCACCGAGGCGGACCTCGGCGTCGCCTGCTACCACTCGAAGGTCGGCGCGGTGGAGCTGTGCCTGAACCACCTGGTGGACGGGGCCGGCGAGTACGTGGTGGTCGACATGACGGCCGGCTCGGACTCCTTCGCGTCCGGCATGTTCACCCGCTTCGACATGACCTTCCTGGTCGCCGAACCGACCCGCAAGGGGGTGTCGGTGTACCGGCAGTACAAGGAGTACGCGCGGGACTTCGGCGTCGCGCTGAAGGTCGTCGGCAACAAGGTGCAGGGGCCGGACGACCTGGACTTCCTGCGCCAGGAGGTCGGCGACGACCTGCTGGTCACGGTCGGCCACTCGGACTGGGTCCGGGCCATGGAGAAGGGCCGCCCGCCGCGCTTCGAGCGTTTGGAGCCCGAGAACCACCACGCGCTGCGGACCCTGCGGGAGGCGGCGGACGCCGCGTACCCCCGCCGCGACCGGCACCGCTACACGAGCCAGATGGTCCACTTCCACCTCCGCAACGCGGAGAGCTGGGGCAACGCCAAGACGGGAGCCGACCTGGCGGCGCAGGTCGACCCCGACTTCGTCCTCGGCGAGCCCGCCACCGGGCCCGTCGCCGCGGCCACACGCTGACGGGACGGACCACCACCGCCGGACGGAGTCCGGCACAGCCCCCCGAAGCCCGAGAGGCGCCCCGGCGCCGAGCGGCGCGAGCGGGGGCCGGAAAAACGAAGGACCGGGAGCCGACCTGGCGGCGCAGGTCGACCCCGACTTCGTCCTCGGCGAGCCGATGGCGGAGGCCATCGGCTGAGCCGTTGGCGGAGGCCATCGGCTCAACCTTTGGCGGAGGGCTAGGCGCGGGGGCTAGGCGCGGGGGGCGGGCTGCGGGGCGGGGGCCGGGGGCCGGGCCGCCAGGAAGGCGGGCCAGCCTCCGGTGGGGGCTTCGCCGACCTTCAGGGTGCGCATCTTGGCGATGACGGCCGGGTCCTGGGCGTCGAGCCAGTCCGCGAGCTGGCGGAAGGAGACGCACTCGACGTCCTTCTGGACGCAGACCGTGGCGATGGTCTCCTCGATGGCGCGCATGTAGGTGCCGCCGTTCCAGGACTCGAAGTGGTTGCCGATGATGACCGGCGCCCGGTTGCCCCGGTAGGAGCGATCGAAGGCCTGGACGAGGCCGTCGCGCATCTGGTCGCCCCAGTAGCGGTGCATGCCCGGGTCGCCCTGGGTGGTGCCGGGCGACTGGTTGACCAGGAAGTTGTAGTCCATGGACAGGGTCTGGAAGGCGCGGCCGGGGACCGGCACGAGGTGCATGGAAAGGTCCCAGAGGCCGTGGTCCTTCTCCGGCCAGATCTGGTCGTTGACGCCGCTGGTGTCGTAGCGGAAGCCCAGTTCGGAGGCGGCCTTCACGAAGTTGGCGCGCCCCTCCAGGCAGGGGGTGCGGGCGCCGACGAGCTCCTTGTCGTAGTCGAAGGGGAGCGGCTGCTCGGCGCGCAGGCCCGCGTTGGTCCTCCAGTTCTTGACGAAGGACTTGGCCTGGCGGATCTCGCTCTTCCACTCCTCCACGGACCAGGTGCCGACGCCGCCCTCGGCGCCGCAGAAGTGGCCGTTGAAGTGGGTGCCGACCTCGTTGCCCTCCAGCCACGCGCCGCGCAGTTCGCGGACGGTGTCACGGATGCCCTCGGTGTCGTTGAAACCGATGTCGGAGCGGCCGGCGGAGTGCTTGGGCGGGTCGTACATCTCCCGCTTCTCCTCCGGCAGGAGGTACACGCCGCTGAGGAAGTACGTCATGGTCGCGTCGTACTTCTTGCCGACCTTCCGGAAGTGCGAGAAGAGCTTCTGGCTGTCCTCGCCGGCGCCGTCCCAGGAGAAGACGACGAACTGCGGCGGGGCCTCGCCCGGCTTCAGCTTCTTCCAGGTCGGCTGGTGCGGCTGGGCGCCGGTGTAGGCGGTGGAGCCGTCGCCGATCAGCCGGACCGCGTTCTCCGGCGCGGCGGCGGGTCCCTTCTTCCCGGCACCGGTACCGGCACCGGCACCCGAGCCCGGGGCGCCCTGGGCGGCGGGGCCGGAGGAGGACGGCTCCGAGCAGCCCGCCAGCCCGCCGATCAGAGCGACGGTGAGGGCGCCGGCGGCCAGCGCCTTCCTCCGGAACGTACTTCCTCGCACTACGGCTGACATCCGCCCACCTCTCTCATCCGACGGCTCCGCCCCGTCCGGCGGCCGAGCGGCGTCAACGTCGCACCAGAACGGGCGGGGTGATGAAACGACAAGCGGACGGGCGTCCACCATTCACCGGAACCGGTGAACCATTGCCCTGTTTGCCTCGAAAATAATGCCGGAGACTTTACTCTCCATTACGATTCGTTTACTCAGAGTTGAGGTACCCGTTCGGCCTTGAGGAGACCGGATGACCCTCTGCACCCCCGCCCGCACGCCCAACCGACCACGCGTCCAGCGGCCCCACAGCCCACCCGGAGGCGCCCGCCGCCTCCTCCCCGCCGGCGTGGACGTCTCCGCGTCGATCGCCGTCTTCCTGATCGCGCTGCCGCTCTCGCTCGGCATCGCCCTCGCCACCGGAGCCCCGCTCCAGGCCGGACTGGTCGCCGCCGCCGTCGGCGGTCTGGTCGCCGGCCGGCTGGGCGGCTCCCCGCTCCAGGTGAGCGGACCCGCCGCCGGCCTCACCGTCGTCACCGCCGAGCTGATCCAGCGGTACGGCTGGCGCACCACCTGCGCCATCACGGTCCTCGCCGGACTCGCCCAACTCGCCCTGGCCTCCCTCAGAGTGGCCCGGTCGGCGCTCGCGGTCTCGCCCGCGATCGTGCACGGCATGCTGGCCGGCATCGGCGTCACCATCGCCCTGGCCCAGCTCCACATCGTCCTCGGCGGCACCCCGCAGAGCTCCGTGACGGCCAACGCCCTCGGCCTGCCCGAGCAGTTGGCGAACGTCCGGCCCGCCGCGCTCGCCATCAGCGCGCTGACCGTCGCCGTCCTGCTCGGCTGGCCGCGACTGCCGGGCCGCGCGGGCCGCCTCGCACGCAAGGCACCGGCCGCGCTGGTCGCCGTCGGCGGCGCGACCCTGCTCGCCGCGGCCACCGGGCTCACCGTGCCGCGCGTCGACCTGCCCTCCTGGAGCAGCCACGCCCTGCCGGGGCTGCCCGACGGGCCGGTCCTCGGCATCGCCGCCGGGGTGCTGACCATCACCCTGGTCACCAGCGTGCAGTCGCTGCTCTCCGCGGTCGCCGTCGACAAGCTCGTCGCCGCCCGCCCCGACCGCGGTCACGGAGTCCCGCGCTCCCGCCTCGACCGCGAGCTGGCCGGCCAGGGCGCGGCCAACGTGGTCTCGGGGGCGCTCGGCGGCCTCCCGGTCGCCGGGGTCGCCGTCCGCAGCGTCGCCAACGTGTCGGCGGGAGCGGTCAGCCGCGCCTCCACGATGCTGCACGGCCTGTGGATCGTGCTGGCCGCGCTGCTCCTCGTACCGGTGCTCGACCTGATCCCGCTCGCCGCGCTCGCCGCGCTCGTCATGGTCGTGGGCATCCAGATGGTGAGCATCACCCACATCCGTACGGTCACCCGCCACCGCGAGGTCGTGGTGTACGCGGCGACGCTGACCGGGGTCGTCCTGGTCGGCCTCCTGGAGGGCGTCGCCCTCGGGATCGCCGTGGCCGTCGCGGTCGCGATGCAGCGGCTGGCACGCACCCGGATCACCCGGGAGGAGCGCGACGGACACCAGCTGCTGCGCGTGCGCGGGCAGTTGACCTTCCTCGCCGTACCGCGGCTGAGCCGGGCGCTGCACCAGATCCCCGCCGGCGCGGAGGTGACCGTGGAGCTCGACGGCTCGTTCATGGACCATGCCGCGTACGAGACGCTGACCGACTGGACGGCCTCCCACCAGGCCCATGGCGGCGCGGTCGCGCTGACCGGTCCCACCGGAGGCCGTATCGCCGACTCGCCCGGCCCTCACGCCCCGGGCCCCGGCTCGGGCACCGGGCCCGGACCCGATGCGGACTCCGCTCCGGCCGGCGACGCGCAGGCGCCCTCCCCACACCCCTGCTGCCGGCCCTGGACCCCCTGGCACAACCACCAGTGCGCCGAGCTGCCCGCACCGCCCCTCGCCCCCGCGCAGGAGCCTCCGGCGCGGACGGGGCATCAGCTCGCCCACGGCATCGGCAAGTTCCAGCGGAACACCGCGCCGCTGGTCCGCGACGAGCTGGCCCGGCTCGCCCGGGAGGGCCAGAGCCCCTCCCAGCTCTTCCTCACCTGCGCCGACTCCCGCCTGGTCACCAGCATGATCACCTCCAGCGGCCCCGGCGACCTCTTCACCGTGCGCAACGTCGGCAATCTGGTGCCGCTGCCCGGCGAGGAGAGCGGGGACGACTCGGTGGCCGCGGCGATCGAGTACGCGGTGGACGTCCTGCGGGTGCAGTCGATCACCGTGTGCGGCCACTCCGGCTGCGGCGCCATGCAGGCCCTGCTCGGCGCGGCGCCCGACGGTCCGGCGACGCCGCTGCGCCGCTGGCTGCGGCACGGCGGGCCGAGTCTGGAGCGGATGGCGAGCCGTCGCCACGCCTGGGCCCGGATCTCCGGACGGCTGCCCGCGGACGCGGTCGAGCAGCTGTGCCTGACCAACGTGGTGCAGCAGCTGGAGCACCTGCGGGCATACGAGTCGGTGGCGAGACGGCTCGCCGACGGCAGCCTCACCCTGCAGGGGATGTACTTCCACGTGGGCGAGGCGCAGGCGTATCTGCTCTCCGACGCGGACGAGGTACGCGGTTACGACGACGTCTTCCACGGCGTGCCGCCGGCGGCCCTGGCCGCCCGCGCGTCCTGAACCTTTCCCGTCCCCGCTCCGTGAGACTGTGTGGCCCCTCCGTCCCTCCGCTCGGGACGGAAGGGCCCCCATCCGTCAAGACACTCACAGGTCTAAACCAATTCCCCGGAGACTCTTGTCACCCGGGGCATCGGGCTGATGAGCTATGACGCGGGACACATACGCACAGAGGACGCCCTGGGAAAGGGAGATGTCGTGAGCAACGAAAGCCTGGCCAATCTGCTCCGGGAAGAGCGCCGCTTCGCGCCGCCCGCCGAGCTGGCCGCGCACGCCAACGTGACGGCGGAGGCGTACGAGCAGGCCGAGGCGGACAGGCTGGGCTTCTGGGCCGAGCAGGCCAGGCGCCTGACCTGGTCCACCGAGCCGACCGAGACCCTCGACTGGTCGAACCCGCCGTTCGCCAAGTGGTTCGCCGACGGCGAGCTCAACGTGGCGTACAACTGCGTCGACCGGCACGTCGAGGCCGGCCACGGCGACCGGGTCGCCATCCACTTCGAGGGCGAGCCGGGCGACAGCCGCGCGATCACCTACGCCGAGCTCAAGGACGAGGTCTCCAAGGCCGCCAACGCCCTGACCGAGCTGGGCGTCCGCAAGGGCGACCGGGTCGCCGTCTACCTGCCGATGATCCCCGAGGCCGCGATCACGATGCTGGCCTGCGCCCGCGTCGGCGCCGCCCACTCGGTCGTCTTCGGCGGCTTCTCCGCCGACGCCGTCGCCTCCCGCATCCAGGACGCCGACGCCAAGGTGGTCGTGACCGCCGACGGCGGCTACCGCCGCGGCAAGCCGTCCGCGCTCAAGCCGGCCATCGACGAGGCCGTGGCCAAGTGCCCGACCGTCGAGCACGTCCTGGTCGTCCGCCGCACCGGCGAGGACACCGCCTTCACCGAGGGCCGCGACGTGTGGTGGCACGACGTCGTCGAGCGCCAGTCCGCCGAGCACACCCCCGAGGCGTTCCCGGCCGAGCACCCGCTCTTCATCCTGTACACCTCGGGCACCACGGGGAAGCCGAAGGGCATCCTGCACACCTCCGGCGGCTACCTCACCCAGGCCGCGTACACCCACCACGCCGTCTTCGACCTCAAGCCGGAGACCGACGTCTACTGGTGCACGGCCGACATCGGCTGGGTGACCGGCCACTCGTACATCGTCTACGGCCCGCTGGCCAACGGCGCCACGCAGGTCATGTACGAGGGCACCCCGGACACCCCGCACCAGGGCCGGGTCTTCGAGATCGTGCAGAAGTACGGCGTCACCATCCTCTACACGGCGCCGACGCTGATCCGCACCTTCATGAAGTGGGGCGACGACATCCCCGCGAAGTTCGACCTGAGCAGCCTGCGGGTCCTCGGCTCGGTCGGCGAGCCGATCAACCCCGAGGCCTGGGTCTGGTACCGCAAGCACATCGGTGCCGACAGGTGCCCCATCGTGGACACCTGGTGGCAGACCGAGACCGGCGCGATGATGATCTCGCCGCTCCCCGGCGTCACCGAGACCAAGCCGGGCTCCGCCCAGCGCCCGCTGCCGGGCATCTCCGCCACCGTCGTCGACGACGAGGCGAACGAGGTGCCGGACGGCGGCGGCGGCTACCTGGTGCTCACCGAGCCCTGGCCGTCGATGCTCCGCACCATCTGGGGCGACGACCAGCGCTTCATCGACACCTACTGGTCCCGCTTCGAGGGCCGGTACTTCGCCGGCGACGGCGCCAAGAAGGACGACGACGGCGACATCTGGCTGCTCGGCCGGGTCGACGACGTCATGCTGGTCTCCGGCCACAACATCTCGACCACCGAGGTCGAGTCCGCGCTCGTCTCCCACCCGGCGGTGGCCGAGGCGGCCGTCGTCGGCGCCGCCGACGAGACCACCGGCCAGGCGATCGTCGCCTTCGTGATCCTGCGCGGCAGCGCCAGCCAGGACGAGAACCTCGTCGCCGAGCTGCGCAACCACGTGGGCGCCACACTCGGCCCGATCGCCAAGCCCAAGCGGATCCTGCCGGTGGCCGAGCTGCCGAAGACCCGCTCCGGCAAGATCATGCGCCGACTGCTGCGCGACGTGGCGGAGAACCGCCAGGTCGGCGACGTCACCACGCTGGCCGACTCCTCGGTCATGTCGCTCATCCAGGACCAGCTGCCGGCCGCCTCCAGCGAGGACTGAGCACCGGCACCCCCTCGTGAAGGCCCGCCCCGGCTCCCCCGGGGCGGGCCTTTCCGCGCTGCCCTCACGCCGTGCCGAATGCCCCATACCACCCTAAAGTGATCCTCGCCGGACACGCCCCGGGCTCGTTAGGTAAAGTAAGGAGCGCGTCAGGAACGCGACAGAAAGACCTAGGTGAGCCGGGAAGTCTGGTCGGCATGTGCTGTGTGCTGCCCACCCGACCGGAGGCTCCCCGTGTCCACCGACCGTACGTTCCTCGGACGGCTCTCCCTCCCCGAGCGCCGCCACCTCACCGACGCCCTGCGCACCGAGACCGTCGGCGGCGTCCTCCTGCTGGTGGCCGCGATCACCGCGCTCGTCTGGGCCAACGCCCTCCCCGGCAGCTACGAGGCGGTCTCCGGATTCCACATAGGCCCCGCCGCGCTCGGCCTCGACCTCTCGATCGCGCACTGGGCCGCCGACGGCCTCCTCGCGGTGTTCTTCTTCGTCGCCGGCATCGAGCTCAAGCGCGAACTCGTCGCCGGCGAGCTCCGCGACCCGAAGGCCGCCGCCCTCCCCGTGATCGCGGCGATCTGCGGCATGGCCACCCCGGCCCTCGTCTACGTCGCGGTCAACGCCGTCGGCGGCGGCTCCATGGACGGCTGGGCCGTGCCCACCGCCACCGACATCGCCTTCGCGCTCGCCGTCCTCGCCGTCATCGGCACCTCGCTGCCCTCGGCCCTGCGCGCCTTCCTCCTCACCCTCGCCGTCGTCGACGACCTCTTCGCGATCCTGATCATCGCCGTCTTCTTCACCAGCGACCTGGACTTCGCCGCCCTCGGCGGCGCCTTCGCCGGCCTCGCCCTCTTCTGGTTCCTGCTCCGCAAGGAGGTCCGCGGCTGGTACGTGTACGTCCCGCTGGCCCTGGTCGTCTGGGGCCTGATGTACAACAGCGGCGTCCACGCCACCATCGCCGGCGTCGCCATGGGCCTGATGCTCCGCTGCACCACCCGCGAGGGCGAGCAGCACTCCCCCGGCGAGCACATCGAGCACCTGGTCCGGCCGATCTCGGCCGGCCTCGCCGTCCCCCTCTTCGCGCTCTTCTCCGCCGGGGTCAGCATCTCCAGCGAGGCGCTGCGCGACGTCTTCACCCAGCCCGTCACCCTCGGCGTCGTCCTCGGCCTGGTCGTCGGCAAGGCCGTCGGCATCTTCGGCGGCACCTGGCTCACCGCCCGCTTCACCAGGGCGGAGCTCAACCCCCAGCTGGCCTGGCCGGACGTCTTCGCCGTCGCCACCCTCGCCGGCATCGGCTTCACCGTCTCGCTGCTCATCGGCGAACTCGCCTTCGAGGGGGACGCGGCGCTCACCGCCGAGGTGAAGGCCGCCGTCCTCATGGGCTCGCTGATCGCCGCGGCCTGCGCCTCGCTCCTGCTCAAGCTGCGCGTGCGCAAGTACCAGCTCCTCGTCGCCGAGGAGGAGCGGGACGACGACGAGGACGGCATCCCGGACGTGTACGAGGAGGGCACCGAGGGCTACCACCTCCGGATGGCCGAGATCCTGGAGCGGAAGGCCGCCGAGCACCGCGAGCGCGCCCGACTGGCGGGGGCACCGCGCGACGGGGCCGACCGTCCGGCATGATCTGAGGCGGACCGTACACAGAGACTCGGACCGTACAAGAGGAGAGGGAGAGCGATGAGCGACCCGTTCGACGGAACCGAGCGCAGCCTCGGCCAGCTGGTCGCCTCGGCGACCGCCGAGATGTCCGCACTGGTGCACGACGAGATCGCGCTGGCCAAGGCCGAGCTCCGGCAGGACGTGAAGCGCGGCGCGATCGGCAGCGGCGCGGCCATCGCCGCCGCCGTCGTGCTGCTGTTCTCGCTGCCGATGCTGAGCTTCGCGCTCGCCTACGCCATCAACACCTGGACCGGCGGGCACAACGGCAACGGCGGCTGGAACCTCGTCTGGTGCTTCCTGTTGTCCTTCGCCTTCAACGTGATCGTCGCGGGCCTCCTCGGCGCGATCGCCGTCTCGAAGTTCAAGAAGGTCAAGCCGCCGGAGAAGTCCATCGCCTCCGCCAAGCAGACCGCCGCGATCATGCAGAACGTGAAGCCGCACCCCCGTCCGGAGGGTGTCCCGGCCGCCGAGGTGACGATGGCCAAGGCCCAGTCTGTGGCACGCTCGTCCGTATGACCCTCCCCGAGAGCAGCACCCCCGGCGGCGGGCCCGTACGCCTCGACGGTCCGTGGACCCACCGTGACGTCGCGGCCAACGGCGCCCGTTTCCACATCGCCGAGATGGGCGACGGCCCCCTGGTGCTGCTGCTGCACGGCTTCCCGCAGTTCTGGTGGACCTGGCGCCACCAGCTGCCGGCGCTCGCCGAGGCCGGCTTCCGGGCGGTCGCGATGGACCTGCGCGGGGTCGGCGGCAGCGACCGCACCCCCCGCGGTTACGACCCCGCCAACCTCGCCCTCGACATCACCGGCGTGGTCCGCTCGCTGGGCGAGCCGGACGCCGCGCTCGTCGGCCACGACCTGGGCGGCTACCTCGCCTGGACGGCCGCCGTCATGCGGCCCAAGCTGGTCCGCCGGCTCGTGGTCTCCTCGATGCCGCACCCGCGCCGCTGGCGCTCGGCGATGCTCTCCGACTTCGCCCAGTCCCGGGCCGGCTCGCACATCTGGGGCTTCCAGCGGCCGTGGCTGCCGGAGCGTCAGCTGGTCGCCGACGACGCCGAGCTGGTGGGACGTCTGATCCGGGAGTGGTCGGGCCCGCGCCCGGTGGAGGACGAGGCGGTCGAGGCGTACCGGCGGGCGATGCTCGTGCCGTCCACGGCGCACTGCTCGATCGAGCCGTACCGCTGGCTGGTCCGCTCGCTGGCCCGGCCGGACGGCATCCAGTTCAACCGGCGCATGAAGCGGCCGGTGCGGGTGCCGACGCTGCACCTGCACGGCTCGATGGACCCGGTGATGCGGACCCGCAGCGCGGCCGGTTCGGGCGAGTACGTGGAAGCGCCGTACCGCTGGCGGCTCTTCGACGGCCTGGGGCACTTCCCCCACGAGGAGGACCCGGCCGCCTTCACCACGGAGCTGGTGAACTGGCTGAAGGACCCCGAGCCCGACCGCTGACCCCCGGACGGGCCCGCGCCCGCACGGGTTTGCGTCGAACGGCCATGTGCCGGGCGCATACTCCGATTGGCGGGCCCCGGAACGGTTACCGAGCCCGACCCCCGGGCACACGTCCGGGTATGGGCTGGACGCACGACTACGGTGACACGGCACGCGACCGCCGCTCGGCCTCCGGGCCGGGCTCCCGCGAGCGGGGAGGTCCGCCGGAGCAGGGCCGCACCCCCGGCGGGCAGGTCGGGATCTCACGCATCCTCAGGCGGCGGGCCCGCTGGGTCTCGGCCCGCCTCCGCCACCCACGCGACACCGCGTAGCCCGCCGGGGGTCAGAGGGCGCAGCTGTCGGTGTCGACCTGCTGGTTGGCGGTACGGCCGCGCTCGATGTCCTCGCGGATCTCCTGGACCGTCAGCGCGTACCCGGTGTCGGCGTCGTCACGGGAGCGGGCGAAGATCACGCCCGAGACCGTGCCGTCCTCGGTGAGCAGCGGGCCGCCGGAGTTGCCCTGACGGACCGTCGTGTACAGCGAGTAGACGTCCCTGCGCACCTCGCCCCGGTGGTAGATGTCGGGGCCGTCGGCGCTGATCCTGCCGCGGACGCGGGCGGAGCGGACGTCGTACGAGCCGTTCTCCGGGAAGCCGGCGACGATGGCGTCGTCCCCGCTGTGCGCCTCGCGCTCGGTGAAGCGGAGCGGGGTGGCCTTCAGGTCCGGCACGTCGAGGACGGCGATGTCGCGGCGCCAGTCGTAGAGCACGACCTTGGCGTCGTACAGCCGGCCCTCGCCGCCGATCTGCACGGTGGGCTCGTCGACGCCGCCGACCACGTGCGCGTTGGTCATCACGCGGCGCTCGGAGAAGACGAAGCCGGTGCCCTCCAGGACCTTGCCGCAGCTGGGGGCGGTGCCGACGACCTTGACGATGGAGCGCTGGGCGAGGGCGGCGACGGGGCTGCCGGCGAGCGCCGGGTCCGGCGGGACGACCTCGGTGATGGGCTCGTTGGCGAAGGGGCTGAAGACCTGCGGGAAGCCGCTGCGGGCGAGGGTGGAGCTGAAGTCGGCGAACCAGACGTCGACCTGATCGGGCATCACCCGGGAGACGCCCTGGAGCACCTTGGAGCCGCGCACCTCCTTGCCCAGGGTGGGCAGCGAGGTGCCGGCGAGCGCCGAGCCGATGAGCCAGGCGACGAGCAGCATGGCGACGACGTTGACCAGCGCGCCGCCGGTGGCGTCGAGGGCGCGGGCCGGGGACCAGGTGATGTGGCGGCGGAGCTTGTTGCCGAGGTGGGTGGTGAGCGCCTGGCCGATGGAGGCGGAGACGATGACCGCCATCACGAAGATCACGGTGACCGTGGTGGTGACCTCGCTCTCGTCGGTGAGCTGGTCCCACAGGACCGGCAGCAGCCACATGGCGAGGAGTCCGCCGCCGAGGAAGCCGATCACGGAGAGGATGCCGACCACGAAGCCCTGGCGGTAGCCGATGATCGCGAACCACACGGCCGCGAGCAGCAGCAGGATGTCCAGCACGTTCACGGTCGTCAGCCTCGCAGATTCGTTCTTCCGGTCACCGTTCCTTCTCCGGCCCCCGGGGGGTCAGCCTGTCATGACCGCCAGTCGAGCGGGACCTTCCGCGAGGTGTCCCAGGGGCGCTCCCAGCCCGCGAAGTGGAGCAGCCGGTCGATCACTCCGGCGGTGAAACCCCAGACCAGAGCGGATGCGACGAGGAAGGCGGGGCCCGCGTGGCCGGCCGGATGGACGGCCATCGCGCGGTTCGCCGGATCCGTGAGATCCGCCACGGGCACCGTGAAGACCCGGGCGGTCTCGGCGGGGTCGACGGCCCCGACCGGGCTCGGCTCGCGCCACCAGCCGAGGACGGGCGTGACGACGAAGCCGCTGACCGGGATGTAGAGCCGGGGCAGCACGCCGAAGAGCTGGACGCCGGCCGGGTCGAGGCCGGTCTCCTCCTCGGCCTCCCGCAGGGCGGCGCGCAGCAGCCCGCCGTCGGCCGGGGCGCCGTCCTCGGGGTCGAGGGCGCCGCCGGGGAAGGAGGGCTGTCCGGCGTGCGAGCGGAGGCTGCCCGCCCGCTCCATGAGGAGCAGCTCGGGCCCGCGCTCGCCCTCGCCGAAGAGGACCAGGACGGCGGACTGGCGGCCGGCTCCGCTCTTGGGCGGCAGGAAGCGGCTCAGCTGCTCGGGCGCGACGGTCCGCGCGGCGCGGTCGACCGGCGCCAGCCAGTCGGGCAGGCCGTCCCGCTCCAGCAGGCCGCCGGTGCCGGGGCCGTAGATCTCTTCGTCCGTGCGCGTCATGAGCACCCCCGAGTCGTCCAACGCCGTCGCCCTGTCTCTTCGTTCCCGGAGCGTGAGGAGGCCTGGGACGCCTTCGCGGTGCTCACCGCGCTCCGGAGGGCCGCTGTACGGCCCCGGGGGCCACGCCGGGCGCGGGCGGGGCCGGGCGGCCGGGGTAGTCGGCGGGCGGGTTGAGCCGCTGGCCGGGGTAGCCGCCCTTCTCGTACTTGAGCAGCTTCCTGGCCTTCTCCGGGTCGGTCTCGCCCTCGCCGTACGCGGGGCAGAGGTGGGTGATCGGGCAGGCGCCGCAGGCGGGCTTGCGGGCGTGGCACATGCGGCGGCCGTGGAAGATCACCCGGTGCGACAGCATCGTCCAGTCGCTCTTCGGGAAGATCTCGGCGACCTCGGCCTCGATCTTCACCGGGTCGTCGGACTCGGTCCAGCCGAAGCGGCGGGCGAGCCGCATGAAGTGGGTGTCGACGGTGATCCCGGGGACGCCGTAGGCGTTGCCGAGGACGACGAAGGCGGTCTTGCGGCCGACGCCGGGGAGCTTGACCAGGTCCTCCAGGCGGCCGGGGACCTCGCCGCCGAAGTCGTCCCTGAGGGCGGCGGCCAGGCCCATGATCGACTTGGTCTTGGCGCGGAAGAAGCCGGTCGGGCGGATCAGCTCCTCGATCTCCTCGGGGACGGCGGCGGCCAGGTCCTCGGGGGTCGGGTACTGGGCGAAGAGCGCGGGCGTCGTCTGGTTCACCCGCAGGTCGGTGGTCTGCGCGGAGAGGACGGTGGCGACGAGGAGCTCGAAGGGGTTGCGGAAGTCGAGCTCGGGATGGGCGTACGGGTACACCTCCGCGAGCTCCCGGTTGATCCGCCGCGCCCGCCGCACCATGCCGAGCCGCGACTCGCCCTTGCGGGCCTTGGCGGGCGCGACCGTCGCCACGGCCTTCCGGGGGGCGGCCTTCTCGGCGGCGGCCTTCTTCGCCGCGGCGGGCTTCTTGGCCGCGGCGGGCTTCTTGGCCGCGGCGGGCTTCTTCGCGGGGGCCGCCTCCTTCGCTGCGGCCGCCTTCTTCGCAGGGGCCGCCTTCTTCGCCGCAGGAGCCGTCCGCTGTGCCGCAGACGCCTTCACGGCCCGCCCCGACGAGGGCGAATCATCCCGATTCGCGGCTTTCGGCCGCTTCGACACGCCGTGTTCGCCCACAGCGGAATTACCTTCGGCCGACACTCTTCCAGCCCCCTTGGCCTGCGTTCTCACCGGCGAGTTGGACACCCGGCCAGCCTAGGGGCCGAGGGCGACATCCGCCCCGCCCACCACCGATCGGACCCCGATCGGGCCCCTGACGTTCGGCAATGGCGTCCGGTGCGTCAAACTTGTTGTGATTGATCGCACTGTTTGGCACGTCCGGCATCATGGGAGCCAGGTTCCCGTGAGCAGGTCGACAGTAGGAGTGAACTCGTGGACGACGTTCTGCGGCGCGCCCCGCTCTTCGCGGCGCTCGATGACGAGCAGGCCGCCGAGCTGCGCGCCTCGATGAGTGAGGTGACGCTCGCCCGTGGCGACGCGCTCTTCCACGAGGGCGACCCCGGCGACCGCCTGTACGTGGTCACCGAGGGCAAGGTGAAGCTGCACCGCACCTCCCCCGACGGCCGCGAGAACATGCTGGCGGTCCTCGGCCCCGGCGAGCTCATCGGCGAGCTGTCCCTCTTCGACCCGGGCCCGCGCACCGCGACCGCGACGGCGCTGACCGAGGTCAAGCTGCTGGGCCTCGGCCACGGCGACCTCCAGCCCTGGCTGAACGCCCGTCCCGAGGTGGCCGGCGCCCTGCTGCGCGCGGTCGCCCGCCGGCTGCGCAAGACCAACGACCAGATGTCCGACCTGGTCTTCTCCGACGTGCCCGGCCGTGTCGCCCGCGCGCTCCTCGACCTGTCGCGTCGCTTCGGCGTGCAGTCGGAGGAGGGCATCCACGTCGTGCACGACCTCACCCAGGAGGAGCTGGCCCAGCTCGTCGGCGCCTCCCGCG